>NZ_BTRL01000020.1:0-12515 GCF_054771475.1 Bacillus sp. MN7755 | reverse complement strand
TACACCACCAACTACTCCACCTGGAAATTCGTTTTAGTCTTTTTAAACAAAAATGTATTTATGACAGTAAACAAACGGACAAGCATCTTTTAATTGTTTTATCAGAATGTAACATTTCATAATAAAGGAGTGGAATAAATAATATGCCTTATCAATATCAACGTACTCCCTTTAACACATCACAGCCAGTCTATGTCGTGGGTACTGAGTGTAGCGAAAATCATAAAGGCGCCAGAGATATAGGATTTTCCGGTATCAAATGGCAAGTGATGCAAGTAAGTAATGGGGTAATAACAGGCTTTGTTGGCAATGGCACACCTGTTTATGCTGTAGAGTCGGGCACAGTAGTATATGTCAACCGAAACACTACGTGTTGGGATAATACTAATCAACCATCATTATGTCCGGAAGCTCATGGTGTAGCAATTAAAGGTAGTGATGGGTACTACACTTTGTATGCTCATGTTTATCCTGCTGGTTATTTAGTAAAGGGTTCCACAGTCCAAGCAGGAGATTTCCTTGGAAACGTGGATAATTCAGGAAATACAACAGGACCCCACGTTCATTTTGCACGTTTTGCCCCTAATTCAGATGATAATAATTTTGCACAGAATTGGACTTGTGATTGGACCATGAATGGTCTTATTCCTTCTAATACAAATGGTTGGATTCAATCAAATGGGCAATGGTACTATTTTGTTAATGGAAAACCTTGGTTGGGCTGGGTACAACTTGGATCCAGTTGGTATGAATTCGATATTAATACCGGTGCTTTTACAGGTTGGGCATGGTCCCAAGGAACCTGGTATTTTTGGAATGGATCATGGTGGCGCTGGAATGGCACTTCATGGGTATCCGGGGCACCACCAGCGTAGCTTGAGCCTATCTGTATAGCAGTAGTAAAATGGCATACAGTACAAAAATAGGTTTCTATCAATTCGGTTTTAATTATATCCTAACTACCGAAAATGATAAGTTATGTGAATAGCAAACCCCTTTCGTAATAAATGGAGGGGTTTGCTAGAGGTATTTAATTACATATAGGTATCGTTACATCGCAATATAAAGCTAAGATTTTTAAAGAGTAGTACTATAAGTGCCTCCAAGATTTAGAGATTCGCCCTAGAGTTTTTGCACCAGAACCGTATTTACTATCTTAACGTTTTTGCTCTTGTATCTATCTAGCAATAAAAAAGTCCCCAATCTAACTTAGGGACTTTTTTGATATATTTACAGTTTTCTTGTCCTGATGAACATTTGAAATATTTTTGGTCATCAAACTGACTATTACTAAAACTACAATATTCACAAATAAAGCGATAATTCCTTCATTTAAATCTTTAATTACCTGAGGAAAATTAGGAAATATTTTTCCAATACTAAGGTTTCCTAAGTCCATAATTGAGACTAACAATCCACCTGTAATAATCCCAGCAAACGCCCCTTGTTTAGTCACAAAGTTCTTTCTCATCAAACTCGCAAAAAAAGCTGGAGCGAGTTGTGTAATGAAATTATAAGCAATTAGAGCTAGACTAAACAGGGTATTCCCTCCTTTAAAGGTCAAGTAAATTCCTACAAGAGAAATAAACGGAACTAAGTATTTTACCAATTTGCCAAGCTGCTTTTCCGTTACAGAAGGATTACATACTTGATATATATTTTTGGCAAGCAATGTTGATATTGCTATTAATAATAATGAACTTGGAACTAGTGCCGCTAACACTCCCGCTCCGCCAATTACCCCTACAAACCACGGATTAAAAGCTTGTTTAGACAGTTGCAGCAAAATAGAATCAATATCACTACCGTTTAATCCTGGCATCCGTAAGATTGCAGCAAATCCAACGAAAAAGGCAAATAGTAAAATTAATTGGTACATCGGCATTAAAATTGCATTTTTTCGTAATGCTTTTTCACTTGATGCAGCAAAAATGGGGGAAAAACCATGTGGCCACATATAAAATCCAATAGAACTTAATATTACTGTCGATATATACCATGATATACTCATTCCCTGTTCAGGTAGTATGGTAAAGTTCGGTTTTACTTTTTCAATTGCCTCATACATAGGTTGAATCCCGCCATAATAATGAATAGGAAATTAAAGTCCTAAAAATACGACAATCCCAAGAATTAGAATATCCTTTAGAATCGATGTTTGCGCAGAGCCATGAATACCGGAAACCATTACAAAAATAGTTACACCTATCGCTCCTAACCAAATGGCTGTTGTAGAAGATATGGCACCGTAAGATGTTGCAGAAACGATATATCCTAGTCCCTTCAATTGCAGTACTAAATAGCATGTACAGGCTATTACACCAATAACTGCAACAAGTACCCCAAGATAAGGACTTTGATATTTTTTCACAAAAAAGTCCGACTGTGAAACTAACTTATGTTTCTTTGCATACCTCCAAATAACAGGAAAGGTCCAGTAGGAGATTACCGTTGCTAAACACCCATATGTTATGATACTAAAAATAGATCCCCCCTCTCCATAAGCTGAACCACTTGCTCCTAAAAAGGTAAAGGTAGTATACATTTCGCCTGCAGACAGAAGGAAGATCAACAGGGCTCCCATTCCACGACCCCCAACCGACCATTGCTCTAAATCCATTTCTTGTCCTTTTTTAGCACGAATACTAATCAAAATAGGGATGACGAAAAAACATAAAATGAATAACACGGCAATATTCATTTTGAATCCCCTTTCTGATTAACAGGATCTATTCTATAAATAATCGCTAAGATAGCTGTGGTTATAAGTGACCAGAGTACAATCCAAAAGTGGAAGAATGGCATTCCAAAAACATAAGGACTCACCTTATTTGTAAATAAAGCCCCTACAATAAATCCTAAAAATGGAATAATGCTAAGCCAATGTATGATTTTCATACTATTATCCCCCTAATACGTTAGGTTTAACATCTTGTGAGTACCGTGCACAAATAACTGTACTCCATATTGTAAAGCTTGTTCATCAATAGTAAATTTGGGATGATGGTGAGGATAGATAATTCCTTTTTCTTCATTACGAGCCCCTATGAAAATATAGGATGCTGGAGTCATATGTTGATAGGCAGAGAAATCTTCACTCCCCATAATTGGTTTTAAAATCTCTCGATTGTTTTCACTAAATATTTCACACACTGTCTCATCCATCAATCTTGTTATTTCTTCATCATTTATAGTCGGAGCATAGCCAAAATGATAATTGAATTCATATGTAGCTCCATGCGCTTCTGTAATTCCTTTTACTATTCGCTCAATAAAAGTTGGAACCTTTTCCCTCAGTTCTGGATTAAAGCTTCTAACAGATCCCCCTATACTTATCTTATCTGGGATAACATTAATCGCACCTCCCGCATTAAACTGAGTCACTGAAATTACAAGCGTTTCCTGAGCATCTCGATATCTTGAAACAATGTGTTGGAGATTAGTAACAATCTGAGTTCCAATTACAATGGGGTCAATCGTTAATTCAGGTTGCGATGCGTGTCCTCCTTCACCTAACACCGTAATATTAAAAGTATCTGCTCCAGCCATCATTGGACCGTAACTCAAGCCAATCTTCCCCAAAGGAAGCGCCGACGAAAGATGACTTCCAATAATCATATCTACTCCATTTAGCACACCAGCTTGCACTAGTTCTTGAGCACCACCAGGTGGGAGTTCTTCAGCGTGTTGAAATATAAAACGCACCTCCCCTTTAATTTGATTTTTTAATTGTGTAAGAACCCATGCCGTACCCAGTAGTATTGCCGTATGTCCATCATGTCCACAAGCATGCATTACGCCTATCTTCTGTGACACAAAATCAAAATCATTCTCCTCCACAATTGGAAGCGCATCCATATCTGCTCGTAATGCAATTACCTTTCCTGGTTGATTACCAATTAAGCGGGCCATAACACTTGTTTTTGTCGGGCGCGTAATTTCTAAATTACCAAAAGTTTGTAGCGTTTCAAAAACAAATTGTGCAGTATTTTCTTCTTGAAATGATAGTTCAGGGTATTTGTGTAAATGTCTCCTCCATCTAACAACTTCGCCTTGAATATTTTCAATTAAATTATGAATTCCTGCTATTTGAGACATGTATTTCAGCTCCTTTTCAATATAAATTTCATTAGAAATTTTATTTTCGGTTCATTTAAGGAAAAAATTCCTTAAATTAAGTATATTAGTTATTTTTATAAATTTCAATATTTTCAGACAAATAAATCTTATATTCATTACAAAACAAATAAGCACCCCTAATGGATGCTTATAACAATCGATAAATTTTACTTGGTCTTCCACGTGTAGCATATGTCTCTTGACCAATACATTGTGCCAATTCAACCTCGCACATATCCGTAACAATACGTCTCACATTCCGTTCTGTCATCTCAAGATGTGTCGCTAATTCCTTTGTTGTGAAGCAATTCCATTTCATTTTATCTATAAGAGCCGATATTTTTTTATACGTTTTCACACTGATATTCCCTTTTTTTAATTTCTCTAAAAGGACTTCACTTTGGGTACGAATTGTAAAACTTAATTCTTTTTTATCACCCGGCGATTCAACAATTTTACCATCATCTTGAACAATTACAATCCCACGCTTCTTCATTCCCTTAGAATGCTGAATTGCACGAAAAGCATTAATTTCTGCCGAATATGCAGTCTCACCAAAGCCAATTCCCACGGCAACAGTTGTATCTGCTTCAAACGCTAATCTCTGAACAGCATCTTGCAGCATCTGTATTTCTCTTTCAATTGCACCACGAGAGCTAAAAATCATATATCTACCGTTTCCCTTATCTGAAAAAGACCCGTTAATTGTTTCACCAAGCTGAATCAATATTTCTTTCAATCTAATCTCCAAATATTGCAAATGATATGGAGTCTTCATTTCCTCCGCAACTTTATTAAAATACTCAATTTCAATGATTTCGACACCAATTTGTGCATCTTTAAAATAGGAGGCTTTTACTTTCTCAGAAAGTATTCTAAGCGTCTGTCGAATTTCCATCTTACTCATCGACATCTTGTAAGATGGGATTCCATGCTCTCTTAGAGAATCACATACTGATGGGAAACAAGTTAAGGCTCCTGATGTTTTACCTTTTTCCCATAAATCCATATGAAAATTCAATAATTCCTCCATATCAATATCCAAATCAAATACTTTCGTATAAATCTGTGGTTTCTTTATATGTAACTGTGATAAAGCTTCTTCACTAATATTATTTAAAGACATAGTATCGATACTTAGTTTCTCAATAATTCTCCCTTGTTCATAGATCATCTCTAATAGAGATTTATACAAACCTGATTCTGTTGCAGGAACATAAACCATTATTTTATCGGTGCCTATATATTTTTTTGCAATTTCATAGGGAAGTGGCCCTGAAAAAAGCCATGCATGGACATGGGGAGCGTGTTCAATTACAATTTTCTCAATCTCCTCTATTTTTTCATAAGTATAAGGGATAAATTCCAAATCATGTTTGAATTCTTCTACCATGCTTAAAATTTGATCTATAGAACTTTTTAGACCGACTAATCCGATTTTATACATACTATATTCACTGCCTTTACAATATACTCTTGTAGGCTATACCTCACATTTTATAAGATACATATAGTATACTAAAAAACCTAGACTTACGCTTGCCAAACATTCATCTCTCACCTGAAGTTCCTGTTTTATACCTTCACATTTCCCAATAGAGAATCCTTTCTCAAAAGTATTTTTTAGGACTTCAGATATACCTTTTGCATAATCTGGCATACAAGCACATGCATTTCATCTAACTTTTTCCAAAAACCTTCAACATCAGCTGTGCATTTACCCCGAGCTATACATGAGATAAAAAGGTGAAAGAAATTAATCTATTAATCTCCTTTCGCCTTCTCTCTTACTCTCTAACAATACCCAATTCTGGTTCAAAAATAAGCCCAAAGAATTAAATAATTCCTTGGGCTTATTTTTAGATTTAGGAAGTTACAATTCTTTCTTCCTCTTAGTAATTTCACAGAACATGAACATCGACATGTATAGCGACAGACACTTTTCCAAATCCACAAAATTTCAAAGCCTTCGTCATAGCTCACGTATAGTAACAGGCATTGAAACCATTCATTATTGATGACTGCAAAAAATTTTCTTTCTCAACCATAAATCTTTTATATTTCAATTAACTTTGCAACAGAAGTTTATAATGCATATCGAATTATTGATTCACAGCTTTGACTACAAGTGCTGCGTATGCTTCTGCACCTACTTTGGTTAAATGCACACCATCAGGCGCAAAGTAGTCTTTCTCTCCAGCACTTGCTGCATACCAATCGACTAGAGTTACATTTGGATATTTAGATACCGTCACTTTCAATCTCTCATTCACGATTGATTCCCACGGACGTGGTACCCTCGTATTAATAAATATCATTTTACGTTCATTTCCAATTAATTCTATTAATGATACAAGTTGCTCCGTAGTAAAGGCTCCATTTGTACCTAACCCAATAATGACATAGTTTCCTAAATTCCCTTCATTCTTTAACTGTTCAACTACAGGAATCGCTTTTGACAGCTGGCGACCAACCTGTGCATCAATCCTAATATCAGGAAAAGTATTTTTTAAATATGGAGCAATATCAATCATAACGGAATCGCCTATCGCTGTAATATTGGGAGAATTTTTAGGTTGCGCAGAATCTACTTCTTTTGATTCTTCTTGATTCTTGGGCGTCTCTTGAGTTGGATTTTCCCAAACTGCAACTGGATGTTTCGCCGGTTGTGTTTGTACTACTTCTCCCTTATCTAGTTGAGGATTCTCCTTAGCCTTACTAGCGTTTGATAACCCAAAGACGGCTATCGACGAAACGAATACTGCACAAATTAAAGCTAACTTAACACCTAAAGCGACATTTTGAAATCTTAAATTCTTAAACTGAATATTTCGGAGCGCACCTTGTCGAATTGGCTTTTCTATATACTTCCATGAAACTTGCGCAATCATTATAATTAGAAGAAATTGAAGAATTGCTCTTATTAGTGAAAAATCTCCAACATTTACTTTTGGAGTCGTCAATGTAAGAATCGGATAATGCCAAAGGTATATGCCATACGACCTTATTCCTATCCAACGTAAAGGTCTAAATCGTAAAAATTGAGCAATACGGCTCGCTGGATGAGCAAGATTTGCCACTAACAATGCTGTTGCAATTGATAAGAGAACCATTCCGCCCTTGTATAGAAACGGATCATATTGATTCGTCTTCCAAAACATAAGCAAAATGATAATAAGAGCAGTTCCTCCCACTACGTCAAGAATGAGACGCGCCTTTGGAATAATTTTATTTGCAAGCCTATTGCTTGGCCAAATTAAGGCAAGTGCCGCTCCAATAAGTAAAGAAAAGGCCCTCGTATCTGTGCCATAATAAATTCTGCTCGGATCAGCCCCAGGTTCATACAAAATTGCCATCGCTAAAGCTGAAGCAACAGCTCCCAGACAAATCAATAAAATCATACGGGACTGTTTTTTTATGTAGTAAAGTCCTAAACTAATGATAAACGGCCAAACAACATAGAATTGTTCCTCAACTGCTAAAGACCAAAAATGATTCAATGGAGAAAGCTGGTTAAAATTATCAAAGTACGATAATTTATGATAAATATACCACCAGTTACTAACATAAAGTAACGCTGCTAATGAATCTCCACGCATTTTTTCAAGTAAAGAGCTATGAAAAATCGTAATCCATGCCAACGTTATAACGAGCATAACAAGCATTCCAGGAAGTAATCTCCTTGCCCTACTAAGCCAGAATTTTTTTAAATCAATTCTCTTATTTCTCTTCCACTCCATCGCTAGAATATCTGTAATTAAATAACCTGAAAGTACAAAAAATACAGTAACTCCCAAAAACCCTCCAGGCATCCAATTAAAATTAATATGATACAAAATAACACCTAGTATAGCTAGGCCCCTTAGACTGTCCAATCCAACCATATAACGACTATTTTTTTCAAAAGGTTTAGTCACCCTACAATCACCTCTATTTCTTGGAAATTAGGTTACTAATAGCGGTATAAAATGCTATTAATTTCCTAAAATCGTATAAACTAGGCTATAAAAAAACACCATATAGAACCAAGTTTATCTTATCTAGACTATAATAGCTTAGTCGCTCATAACAAGAGAGGATAGCATTTATATTTTGCTTATTTATTTTACCACTTGAACAGATACTGGTTTCCAGCCCTGATTCTCTACCCAATCAATATCAACCTTATATTTTTTATTACTTTGCTTATCTCGTACATTACCGTAGGCTTTATTATTACCATTATTCCCAATAAAATCAAAAATCAATTGATTCTCTGGAACATCAACAGCATAAGAAATTGCTTTTTTCATCTCATTCCAATCTACTGTTCCTTCTTTAAATTGCATTGCAGGTTTTGCTCCTTGCTCTGTACCAATTGCCTTCCAAGAAGAATTAGTTTGAGAACCCTTTTCTTGAGATATCGTTTTTTCTCCCTCTTTATTTTCATTTTCGTTCGTTTTTACAGGTTCTTCTACTTTTTGTTCCGCTTCTAAATGTGCTGTTTCTTTATCTTTGTTTTTCTTTTCTTCTATCTTTACTGCTTCTTTATCTTCGTTCTTCTTTTCTTCTACCTTTGCCGCTTCTTTATCTTCGTTTTTCTTTTCTTCTACCGTTGCCGCTTCTTTATCTTCGTTTTTCTTTTCTTCTACCTTTGCTGCTTCTTTATCTTCGTTTTTCTTTTCTTCTATCTTTGTTGCTACTTTATCTTCATTTTTCTTTTCTTCTATCTTTGTTACTTTCTTTTCTTGAGCAATTGCTTTCTTTGATGTATCAGAAGTGAAAAACAACTGATACGTCACTATGCCAACTGTTACTATTACCACACTAAATGCGATATTAAATATCCCCTTATTACGACGATTTTGTTGTTTTGCTTGAAACCTGCTTCCTTGTCCCATTTTTCAAACCTCCGTGTTTATTTTTCCCACTAATCTCTACGTATTCTTCCTAAGAATCTTAATATTTTTATTAAATAATAAAAATATTAAGGTTTGTGCGTTTTCAAGTATCTGATATATGTTATTCAAAAATAGTTTAATAAATTAAAGATTAATAAGTGTCTGTACTTAAGTATACTTATTAACAAATAAGCCTCTTCTTCACCGATTTATAATTTTTAAAATCAACTGCCCTCTTTAGTTTGCGCTTTCTAATGGATATGCCGTGAAATCAAAAGAGATTTCATCTTCTTTTCAGAATAACTTTCGTCACTAGGGCATTCTATTATTCCTAATCTAACCTTTAATTCGCTTTCATGACAAAACGATTCTTTATAAAGTCCCCTTATCTTTTGTATAAAGCGCTTTTATTTTTTCAACATAGAGCAATATTTCTTTGTTTATAACCTTCTTAAAAACTTCTTCTCTACTGTAAAAGTCTTTTAAACTATACAATCCATATCATTTAATATGTAACGTTTCTATTAATTCCACCCCGTTTTTCAGACAATAACGTTATTTCTGAATATTTAATTTATTATGAATACACATTCCTACTTACTTGAATTATAAATTGCGCTTATCTATAATACATTTTATTATTAATAACTTCAATAATGAATATGTACATATTTCTTTTTATAACTCAATTCCTTCGAATCGTACTTTTCTAGGGTTTGCTACAATTCATTTTGTTCATATGGAATATGTTTATCTGTCTGTACATCTTCAACATTTTCTCCACCTGCTAATAATCTCCTGTACTTAAAAGAGTGCCCTGTTAATAATGGTTTAATCATTTTGTATGGCCCCCCTTTTGTTTGATTACTCGTATCATAAAACAAGTATCTGAAGTTGATATATAGTCTACTTTACTGATAAAACTAACAAATATAAAAGGAAACCTGCATGTTCATTATAGGAATCTTTAAGTTTCATATACATTCATACAAATTTATTAATATGTAATATTACATATTAGGAGTTTCCTGTATCTTCATGATATTGATGTATTTATAATACTTATATCTTCATATTTAGAAAGGAATAAAAAATGAAAAAAATCACATCAACACTATGTATAGCTGGAATGACTTTAACTATTTTAGGAGTAGCTCCTCAAAGTAGTTTTGCTCATCTCGATCAAATTGATTTAACTGAGAATGATCCTATTACCGCTCGATGGTCTGCAGAAGCTCCGTATCATTCTGATAAAAGTACACATTTATGGATTGCAACACAAGCTATTGAAATTATGAAAACAGAATCTAATGTTGAAGCAAATAAGCAGGCTGTGGATTTCTTAAATTATCCGCAATATAAAGATCTATTTTCTAAAGGATTATATGATGCAGATTATAATGCAGAATTTAACGATGGCGGAACGGGAATAGGCGGCGTTTTTAAAGGTGGATGGAAATCCCATTTTTATGATCCTGATACTAAAGAAAATTATAGAGGAGAAACAGATCCAACCGCTCTTACACAAGGCAAGAAATACTTTTATGAATCTGGAGAACATTTACGAAATAAAGACTATGAAAAAGCTTTCTATTACTTAGGGGTAGCCACGCACTACTTTACAGATGCGACACAGCCTATGCATGCAGCAAATTTTACCGCAATTGATACGAGAGCTATAAAATATCATAGCTATTTTGAAAATTATGTTACAACCATTCAAGATCAATTTGCAGTCACTACTGGAGGGAATTATAGCGACTCTCTATCTACACCTGAAGAATGGATTGATTATGCAGCTCGAGTAGCTAAACCTGAAATTCAAAATATCGCTAATGATAAAACATTTGAGTATTACAATAGAGGTAAAGCGCAATTGTGGCAAGAAATGGTTACCCCAGCTGTGCAGCGAAGCTTAGGAGAATCTCAGCGTAATACAGCAGGTTTCCTAAATCTTTGGTTTAAAACGTTTACTAAAAATGTACAAGCTCCAAGTTTAGAAACTGCACAAATCTATGATATAGCAGGAAATGTTATAGAAACAGGGAAAAACTATTATATCGTACCAAGTGAATCTCCTTTTCAAGGTCTAACGTTTGAATGGTATATAGCAAATCGTTACGATTATGTTTTACTTGCAAATAATAAGAACAATGCTTTATCTGGTACACCTATAGAATTTGTATTTTACAAAGATAATGATGCAAAGCTACACCACGGTGAAAGCGTATACCTTCGCATGAAGCATTCTAATTATGATCAATATCAATATTTAAATTGGTCGAAATATTCTAGTTGGGTTCACCTTGCTGAGAAATCTGATAGTTTAGCAGACTTTAAAATTCAAATTAACTCGGATAACCCTACAGAATATAATATTTTTACAGATGGTTATCCATTAAATTATGAGAATATAAATGCAGAGAAAAGTTGGATTGTACTAGGGGAAAAAACACAAAAACCTAGCTCATGGAAGTTTGTACCTTTCAGATAACCTAAACACACTCGTTCCTAATCAGAACGAGTGTGTTTTTTGTTTTAAGGTATTTGCTTTTCTTAAGGTAAATAAGGATCAAGGTTTAAGAATTAGCTAGTAATTGTTGAAGTCTATTGTACGTTGAAAAGGCGGAGTCTCTTTGAAGAATTCACCTTTGTTTATATAGAGCATGAATAGTCTCGATACCTTTTATCGTACGTGAATCATGGCGAAGATTTTAAAATCCTGCAGATTTGGCAAAACGTTTCTTGACATGCCTATAATTCTGGTCAATAAGATGGCTAAAATTTTTGATTCTACAATGGATTGTAGTTTGATAAACCAAGAGACCCTTTAGAATAGAAATCACTTTTGACACAAAATAATGACTTTATATGGTGTAGTTTGAGCTGGTATACTCATTGTCTTGAACTACCCCCACTTTCACTTCGTTTAGAAGTGGGGGATTCCTAAGTAAAGAGTTCTATCGAACTCTAATTTATTAGGCTATCTCCACAGTCCTTGCGGTTAGAAGCCTTATCGCTTCATTCTTTAGATTGATACTTGCGTTAATATCCCTATCATGGTGTGTAAGGCAAGAAGGGCAGTCCCATTTACGTAGGTTTAGATTTTTAACGTCTTTGTTTTGATATCCACAACAAGAACATAATTGGCTTGAAGCAAATGTTTTCGATACGACAATGATTTGTTTGCCGTACCATTTTGCCTTATATTCCAACATAGTTCGAAATTGCGACCATGATACCTCACTAATTGCTTTTGCTAACTTATGATTCTTTAACATATTCGATACTTGCAAATCCTCTATACCAATAACATCGTGGTTTTTGATGATTTCAGTCGAGATTTTGTCCAAGTAATCTTTTCTAGCATTTGCCATGTATTCATGAATTCTAGCTACTTTTACTCGTTGTTTATTCCAGCGAGAAGACCCTCTCATTCTTCTAGAAAGAACACGCTGTGCTTTTGCCAATTTCTCTTCTAATGATCGAAAAAACTTCGGATTTTTATAGGTTGTT
>NZ_BTRL01000019.1:141814-142002 GCF_054771475.1 Bacillus sp. MN7755 | reverse complement strand
CTCTTTCGGCTCTTCTGTTACATTTGGTGTTTCCGGTTTTTCTTCTTTTATTTCTTCTATCGTTTCTTCTTCAACTTTTTCTTCTTCTGGTGTTACATGAATTTCCGGCTTCTCCGTAACTTCTGGCTTCTCTAGCTCTTTCGGCTCTTCTGTCACATTTGGTGTTTCCGGTTTTTCTTCTTTTATTT
>NZ_BTRL01000019.1:0-141687 GCF_054771475.1 Bacillus sp. MN7755 | reverse complement strand
TAGCTCTTTCGGCTCTTCTGTCACATTTGGTGTTTCCGGTTTTTCTTCTTTTATTTCTTCTGTTGTTTCTTCTTCAACTTGTTCTTCTTCTGGTTTCACATGAATTTCCGGTTTCTCCGTAACTTCTGGCTTCTCTAGCTCTTTCGGCTCTTCTGTTACATTTGGTGCTTGCGGTTCACTTGGGACTTCCAGTTCTTCTATTGTTTCTTCTTTACCTTGCTCTTCTACTTCTGTTACTTCGTGGATTTTTATATTTGTAATATCATATCCGTTAACTTTCGATTGATATCCTGATACTGGTTGTTCTTTCACTTCATACGTATAAACTTTTCCGGCATTATCAACTGCTGCTAACTTTCCAAACTCATATTTCCAATCATTTGCTGCCGTAACTTCTTTCGTTGCAATGATTTTACCATTTTGCAGTAAATCTACTTTAATCGTTTTTGGGCGATCATTTACTTTATCGCCTTCCCACGTTTTCGTTCCTGCAACAGATGTAGTTTTCAACTTATTTGGAACCATAAGTTTTATTCCGTTTGTAGCATCCGTCTTAATTGTAAAAGGAATTTTCGCTTGTGAATCAAACTCTACATAGTTCGGAGCAGAAATTTCTTGTACGTAATAATTACCTGGAGCAAGGTTTGGTGCTTCAACTATTCCGTCTTGATTTGTTGTATAAGAATCACCAATTTGCTGACCTGACTCTGTAAACAATTTAAAAGAAACACCTGGAATAAACTTATTCTCGTCTCCTTCAATATGCTTAACAATCTGCAACGTTCCTTTCGCAGGTAAAACCCCTTCAGCCCCGCCGCCAAATGATATATTTTCAACCTTTACACTATTAGATTCAGAAATAGGTTTCTCATATAAAATTTGATAATCAAGCTTGTAGTCATTCTGTAGATGTTTCAACTTTTTCCCGCTATCAGTAATCGTTGATGTATAGAAAATGGTAAACGACGTAGCGTTCGCCATATGTCTATAAATTACAACTTCAAATGAGTTATCACTAGTAAGCTTAATGTATCCATAACCTCGGTCTTGAAATTGTTTAAGAGATAAATACTCTTTATTATTGATAGTAATAGTAAAACTATCTTTATTTAGCGTTTGTCCTTCTTGTAACGTATCTTTTAAAACGATGTTGTCATGTAAATATTGTTTCTTTAAATTTATATTTAAAAACCAACGTACTTCATTACTTTTGTCTGGCTGAATATCACCAGACTTATAGAAAAACATCCCCGGTTCTGTACCCTCTCCTTTTGGATGCGTAATACTTACCATTTGTTTTTCTAAATCTGTCCCTAAATTCGTTTGTACATCTTTCGTCTTTCCGGCTTCAACATTCGTACCTTGAACAGTAAAATTAAAGTTCCCTCTAATATTTTCAAGCTTTTCTACCATATCATTAAATGTACAAACCACATTATTTGCATTAATCTGGCACGTACCAAAAATACGCCCTGAATCATCCTTTAATGGAATTGTGCCACTATAACCTTTTAATTCTGGCGGAAGTGCTAGCGTTAATGTATCCCCAGACTTCATCTTCTTTCCAGGTTTTTCACTAAAGTTTACATGTATCGTAGTCTTTTCCCCATAATTTAATTTTGTTTTTTCAAATGAAAAACTATCAACAAATCCTGTTGCGTTTAATTCTTGAGCATGCCCTACGATAGGCGTAAAAACTTGTCCAATCATAACAGTAAAAATAAAACAAATTACAGATATTCTTTTTAAATATGTACTCATAAAGCCTCCAATATTCATTGTTAAACTTGTAATCGTGAGATCCATTCCACCCAAAATACCCCTTAAACTAAGGGGGTACGGACTAAAGATTATTTGCAGCATCAAACCATCGTTAGTTCTACAACATAAAGTAATAAACAACACAATTCATTAACTATATTGTGTTCATTCCTACTTTTTTCGGGCAGCCAACAATAAATACTATTCCTAATAAAAATACATTACAAGACTATTCATTTACATATTAATTTGTTACTATATTCATGCTGCCAAAATATACTAAATGACCGTTTTATCCATAAGGTCATCTGATGACTGACTTTCTTTATCTTTCAGCGACAATTCTCCTTTCATAACTTTATTCCACTCTTACTAAAATTATTATCTCAATATCTATAAAGTCCACCTGAAAAATTCATTAAACCCTTATTTAAAGCTGTTTATATACATTTATAAACAAAGCGCAATACCTCAAAAAGTATTTTTACATAATATAAAAGAGGATTTAAATAGAAGATATATACCATTTTTTCAATCGTTTTCAAAAAAATAAAGCTATCTTTTCTTATTAAAAAAGATAGCTTCATCTGTATATACGACTGCTCTACTCCCTATTGTTTTGCACCTTTCAACGACTCTCTCAGGACAAATTTTTGTAATTTTCCACTCGCATTACGAGGCAGTTCATCCACAAATAAATAGTGACGAGGACGTTTATAATCTGCTAATTCATCACTTTCTTTACAATATACTTCCAAATCCTCTTCTGTAATCGTTTCATCTTTCTTTACAACGACTGCCACAACACGTTCTCCCCATAATTCATCTGGCTCACCAAGCACGGCAACATCTAATATGCCAGGATGACTATGAAGGAAATCTTCAATTTCACGTGGATAAATATTAACGCCGCCGCTAATTACCATATCATCCACGCGATCTGCGACGAATAAATAACCGTCTTTATCGAAGTAGCCTAAATCACCAGAATGATACCATCCTTTATACATCGATTTTGCATTTGCTTCTTCTCGGTTATGATAACCAGCCATTATAGTTGGGCCGCGCAAAATAATCTCCCCTACTTCATAAGGAGGCAATACATCATCTGGCTCTGCCGGTGCATCTTCGCTTGGTTTTACAATTCGAATTTCATGACTAAAGCATGGTGTTCCCGCTGAACCAGCTTTCGTAATTTGATCCTCTTCTACGAGAAACGCAACAACAGGTCCCATTTCTGTCATCCCATATATTTGAACAAGATCAATATAAAGACGTTCTTTACATTCCTTTACTAGTGCTGGAGCCATCGCTGCTCCGCCATATATACCAATCTTCATCGAAGTTAAATCATACTGTGCTAAATCTTTTTGCAGTAACATATTCCACATCGTCGGTGCTGCAAAGAACGTCGTAATCTTTTCTTCTTGAATCGTATGTAATACTGTTTCTGTATCAAAATGATGTAAAATAATATTCTTTCCGCCAACTTGAATGCGCGGAATAATCCCGGCATTTAACTCACCGCAATGATATAAAGGTGCAACGACAAGCCCCGCACTATCTCTATTGTATTTAAGGAAATACGTACAAATCATACTATGCTCAGTCATTTCACGATGACGATGTAGTACGCCTTTCGGATAACCAGTCGTACCGCTCGTATACAGCATAGAACAATAATCCATTTCATCAATTTCGATATCTATTTTCTCAGAAGATGCTGCATTTACTTTTTCATGATAAGAACTTGCATAGGAAGGTGTATCGTCTTCTACATACCAAAAAGACGAATTTGGGAAATCTCGTTCAATGATAGCGACAGTTGATTCAACAGCTTTTTCAAAAACAACGACTTTCGAGGATGCGTCCTGGAGAATATACGATACTTCTTTTGCTTTTAAGCGAAAATTAATCGGGTTAAAGATTGCTCCAATTTTCGCACACGCTAAGTAAACGTTTACAAATTCACGGCAGTTATATAAGTAAACAGATACCGTATCTCCCTTTCTTACCCCTTCTTCTAATAGAGCGTGCGCCGTTTTATTTATTTGCTCATCCCACTGTTTATACGTCCAGCGAATATTTTTTTCTGGTTCCACTAACGCCTCTTTATTCGGATACTTACCAACAGATAAATCAAATATTCTCCCTATCGTCATGTACATGCCAACAATTTCCCCCTTTTCTCTTTCATAAATCTATCATTTCGTCCATAAGTAGACATTGTCCTCTATCGATTTGACTAATTTTTCTGATTATTATCGACATAGTTTTACAAACAGCGCCGCTAGATGGTACATGAAATTATATCGGCGATTTTCCGGATATATCGACCGTAACTTGAAATATATCGGCGATTTTCAAAATATATCGACCGTAACTCCATTTATATCAGCGATTTTTCAATTATATCGACTTACCGACAAAAACTGACAATATAAAGTGAAACTTTAATCAACCCTCACCAATCGGGCAGTTACGGGCAACTGATATCCTGGAAATTTTACTGTCCAGCAAATAGCAGGATAAAAAAGAGACTGTCCCGATTCGGAACAGTCCCCTTCTTCTTATACAAATAGCTCTTCTAAAATTTTCAGTTTGTCTTCTGTATATTTTACGAAGCCATCGTTATATGATTTTGGATCTTTCGGATTTGCGAAGTGCGTAATTGCTCCCGTCTTCGGGTGAACAAATTTACTTGATGCACCACAGCCAAGTCCGATAATCGATTGTACTTCTTCCATAATGACAATGTTGTAAATACTTTCTTGCGTCGGCATTGCATACCCAACGTTCTCTAAGTTACCTAAAATATTCTTTTGACGATATAGGTAATATGGTACGTAATTATGCTTTTGCGTCCACTCTTCTGCTTCGTGCATCATCGCTGTAATTTCTTCGCGACCTGCTACTTTATATTTACGTTTGTTTTGCGTCATTTCAGAAGCACGTTTAAATGATAACGTATGAACTGTTAATGATTCTGGCATTAACTTTTCTGTTTCATCTAACGTATGCTTGAAGATATCTAGCCCTTCACCAGGAAGACCAATAATTAAATCCATATTAATATTGTTCATTCCCATTTCACGAGCTAAATGATACTTCTCAATTGTTTCTTCTACAGTATGGTGACGTCCAATTGCTTTTAGTGTTTCTTGATGGTATGACTGCGGATTAATACTAATACGGTCAATGTTCCATTTATTTAACACTTCTAACTTCGCTGGCGTAATTGTATCTGGGCGACCTGCCTCAACTGTTACTTCACGCACATTTTTCACATCTGGGAACGCTTCATACATTTCTTCATACAGCATATCCATCTCTTCTGCTGTAATACTTGTCGGTGTACCGCCGCCGTAATAGATCGTCGTAACTGTTACACCTTTTTCTTTTAAAAACTTACCAATTTCACGAACTTCATAATGTAAACCACCTAAGAACGAATCAACAGATCCTTGGCGTCCATTAATTGCATACGCCGGGAATGTACAATATGCACATTTTGTTGGGCAGAATGGAATACCGATATAAATACTTACTTCCTCTTTCAAACGGTATAAATCCGGAACAACCGCTAATTGGCAATCCACAATACGCTGAAGAAGCTCAATTTTCTCTTCATGAATTAAATAGCTTTCACGAAGTTCTTGGTGTGCTTCTTCTTTTGACATACCATTTTGAAGCATTTTATGAAGAAGTTTTGTCGGACGAACTCCCGTTAAAATACCCCAGCTTTGTTCAAGCCCAGTTAACTGCTGAAGAACAGAAAGATATACATAAGAAACAACGTGCTTCACTTGCTTCATACGCTCTTTTTCATCTGTGAAAGCAGATAAATCTTTTGCGAATGTTTCTTCATACACATTTCCAGTCGCAACATCTGTTAAACGAGCTGATGCTTTCACATTCTCTTCAATGTGTATATCAACGATAAGATTTGCTTCCTCTTGTTCAAATCCAATCGTACTATCTTCAAAAAATAAGCCGCCAATATTTTGTAGCGGGCGTAAAAAACGATCATCTTGTAACGTTTTAATTGAAATTAACAACATTATCACCTTTTCATTTGCAAACTCTCTTTAGTTTACTTGAAGGGCGTTTGCAGGTCAATACAGAAGGTTTTACCTTATTTAGATATTCTATTTAAAACAAACTGAATATTGACTTTTAACGAACTTCCTCCAGTTGTATAGACATTAGAATATACTCTTGTTACAATCTAGAACGTATTAGTACTTGCTACTAAATTAAATACACCTAAAGGAGGACTCTTAACACGCAATAAAGACTATCACGTGTTAAAACAACTATGAAAAAAAAGTTTTACAACATTTTAGCATTATCTTTGGCATTTCAAGCATTTGTAGCACCTACCCATTCATTCGCAGAAAGTATAGAGAAAACTGCGGAATTGTCTATGGATGAACAAGCTTTAAAAAGCATTGAAGAACATGCAAAACAGCATAGACATGACGAAGAAAACGACCTTGAAATCTCGGGTGAATATCTTCTCCACTTATCAACAAAACTTCCACTATACGATTCAAACGACTTAAAAACCAAAACAAATATTGAAATTGCTGAACCTGTAGTAAAGGCAACAAAGAAAAAAGGGAATGCATATTACATACAAACTACATTTGGTTCTGGCTGGGTTAATAAGGAAAGTAATAGTTTAGAAATACAAGAGATTCATAAACTCTCGAATCAAAAACTAATTGTAACAGAAGAAACATCAGTATATTCATTCCCTTTCCAATCGTTTAAAGAAGAAACGAAATTACAGCCACAAACAGTAGCTCCTACTGAACAAGCTGGGAATTGGTTTAAAATTCAAATAAACGGAACTGAGAAATGGATTTATGCTCCTTCAGCTGCATTCGAAGGTACGAAAGCATCATTATTCGAAAAGCCAATTACTACCCAAAATAGAAGTGCCACATTTTTCAAAACACCATCTAATTTGCCTACAAATAACGTTTATGGTGTTACATTTAAAGAAATGATTGTTCCAAAAGGTAATGAAAACATTCGCCCTGGCTACGCAATGGAACCGAAGTACATTACAATTCACGAAACTGCTAATACGAGTAAAGGCGCTAACGCGTTAAATCATGCAAAGTACTTAGATAATCAAGCACGAGGAAAGACTGACCGTTCAGCATCTTGGCATTTCACAGTAGATGACAAAGAAATTTATCAACATTTACCATTAAATGAAGTTGGTTGGCATGCTGGAAATAAGACTGGAAACTATGAATCTATCGGAATTGAAATTGCTGTGAACAGTGATGGGAATTATGCTAAAGCGGTAGAAAACGCACGAAAATTAGCAGCCTATTTAATGAACGAATTAAATATCTCCCTCGATCACGTTCAAAAACATCAATTTTGGAGCGGAAAAAACTGCCCTGCATTTATGATTCAACGTGGACAATGGGATGCTTTCTTAAAAGGCACGAACGCTTACTATAATGAACATCGTAAAGAGGTTATTCCGCCGCCAGAAGTCCCTCATGAAAAAGACGACATTACAGGTGGATGGTATGAGCAAGACATTCGTCAGTTAGCAGCTAGAAAAATCATGTTCGGTGACGGAAATGGTTCTTACTGGCCAAATCGTCTTGTCACACGAGCTGAGTTTGCAAATTTAATGTCGAGAGCTTTAAAATTACCTGCTGGAAATGCTAAATTTACAGACTTAAACGAAGCACATCCATCTTTAGTGGATGGAATTAAACGTGCTGCTAGTGCAGGTATCATTAGTGGTCGTGGGAATAATAAATTTGATCCCAATGCTACAATAACACGTGATGAAGCTGTTATTATGATTGACCGTGCATTAGAATATAGCTGGATTTATAGAAAAGAAGTGAAATTACCATTCACTGACCAAAACTTAGCATACGATAAAAAAGCATTACAAAACGTTTATGCATATGGAATTGTAAAGGGTAACGAACGGAATGAATTCGTACCAAAAGGCACAGCAACACGCGCTGAATCAGCCGCATTTTTAAATCGAATGCTTAAAGTGATTGAAGCTTAAACAACAAAACTAAAAGGCATAAGAGAAAACATTTCTCTTATGCCTTTTATAAATTTTATAAAACTATTAGCTATTTTTAATCATAAATCTAAGACGTATTCCTAATAAAACAAGAGCAAAACCAATGAATGGTAGATAATTCATATCATGTCCTGTGGCTGGAAGACGTTGTGCATGAGATGCACCTTGTCCGTTTTCTGGTAAGGTAGGTTTTTCTATATCTATGTTTTCCATTCCTTCACCTGGCTTCTCTGTTTCCTCACCTGGCTTCTCTGTCTCTCCACCTGGCTTCTCTGTTTCTTCACCTGGCTTTTCTGTTTCCTCACCTGGCTTTTCTGTTTCCTCACCTGGTTTCTCTGTTTCTTCACCTGGTTTTTCTGTTTCCTCACCTGGTTTCTCTGTTTCTTCACCTGGTTTTTCTGTTTCTTCGCCTGGTTTCTCTGTTTCCTCACCTGGTTTCTCTGTTTCTTCACCTGGTTTTTCTGTTTCTTCACCTGGCTTTTCTGTTTCCTCACCTGGTTTCTCTGTCTCTTCGCCTGGTTTCTCTGTCTCTCCACCTGGTTTCTCTGTTTCTTCACCTGGTTTTTCTGGATCTTTGTCTTGTTCTTTTTCATTTGTAATTTTAAGATTTTTAACTTCTATTTTTTCATTAGAAATCTTAAATTTAATTTCCTTATCAGATAATTTATATCCTTCTGGTGCATGAACTTCTTTTAAAATGTAATCTCCAGGTTCTAACTTCTTAGAAATCGCTTTACCATTCTTATTTGTTGTTAATGTGTCTATTTTTCTTCCATCTTTCCAAATTTCAAACACTGCGCCAGCTAATGTTTTACCTGTATCATTAGCATCTACCTTTGCAATTTCTAATTGACCTGTAATTTCTTCTTTCACTTTTTCATTCAATACCTCTTGTTTCGCTACTTCATTTGCTACAACGTTTACTTCTACTGTAACGTCTATCGCTTTGTAACCTTCTGGTGCTTTCGTTTCTTCTAACGTATACTTACCTGGCACTAAGTTTTCAAATGTAACAACACCATCTTTATTTGTTGTTTTTTTCTCTCCAACCATTTGACCATTTTCGTTTTTCAGTCTAAAACCCGCGCCTTCTAGCACATTTTTGCTCTCAGCATCCTTTTTGATTACCTGTAAGCTTCCCAACTCTTTTATATTTTTAACTATTACCGGTACTACTTTGTTCTCTTCCACATTAACTTCTATTTCTTCTTTTAGTAATTTATATCCTTCTGGTGCTTTCGTTTCTTTTAATGTATATTTACCTGGTTCTAATTCCTTAGATATTACTTTACCTGTTTTATCTGTTCGTAATGTATCTATTTGTTTACCATCTTTATACACTTCAAATTCGGCACCTGGTAATAACTTTGTTTCATCACTTGCATCTACTTTTGCAATTTCAAATTGACCTGTTACTTTTTCAACCGATGGCTTATTCCATTTCGGCCAATTAAATTTAAAGTTATGAACCTCAAAGCCATCTCTTTGGTGTAATCCACCAAGAAAGACTTGTCCATTAATTGAACCACCCTTTGTATCTACAACTGCATTAGGAGCAAATACACTTCCTATTACACCATATCCCTTAGTTGTTATGTTTTTAGCATTTGGAAACACCCAAATTACTTTACTAGCTAATTCAGTAAAAAAGGAATTAGGATCGTATGTTTGAGATGTATTAACTAATGTGAACCCGCCCTTATCTGTTGTATCATACAGGATTGCGCCACCACCAAAATTCACTTCTTCTGCATCTGAATAAATAACAATAAAATCTTTGTTACTTACATTTGGAAGATAAACATCCTTTACATTGAATGGTTCTTGTCCTACTAATCCTGAAGAGACATAAATATTAGAATTATTTACATCTTCACCAATCCCAAAGGTCATACCTGATTTTGGTTTATCAGTGTGTAACTGGCCCGCATCCTCAATTACGCTATTAACGTCTTTTCTAAATTCTTTAAACTTAGCATCAATCTCCGCTTGCTCTTTATAAGAGATACGGTCATATGACGTTTTCATTGCACCATCTGGGTCACCGTCTTTTGTCATCGCCACTGTTCCATCTTGAATAATTACTTGTCCTGCTCCCGCTTTCGTAAATTGACCGCCTAGTAATAATGATGGATATCCTTCATCTACCCATGTTGCTCCAGCTAAGTTATGCGCTCCAGTTGCAGCCGCTAAGACTGTATAACTTGATGCATTCATATTTTTTTGAACAGCCATCGCACCCTCAATATCCGCACTCGTTGCACTATGATCTCCAAAAATGATTGCATTGTAATAAGATACATCACCTAAACCTTTTAATTCTGTTGTAGCTGCCTCTGCTTTATATGGTAAATGGATTAAAAAATTCATACATACTAGTAATACAACTATAAAACTACTACTTAATTTTTTTATTTTTTGATTAAATGATTTCCTCAAAAAATTCATTCCCCCTTTTAAAATTCCTAGATTTATGAAAAAAAGCTCATTTCATATGTACCAATCCTTACTCACATTAACTTAAAATAATCCATTTAAATAAACCAAAGAAACTCTACAACTAATTAATAAAATTGCTACAATTCATTTTTGAAATAATGCGTGAACGAAACTAACATGCGGAAATGTTTTTGCGTATGGGTGCTCAATAAAACTAATATGGAGAATATTTCATGTGGTGTAACTTTTTTGGCAACATCATCCACTTTACAACAGTTTTCTAAAGGATTCAAGTGAATTGTATGAATTTTAGACACAATTACCTTGAATAAAACGCTTTCAAACTTAGGATAAAACCAATAAAAAAACGTAGCCAAAAAGCTACGTTTTTCCTTTATCATTTCGGTGTATTTTTATGATTCTTCAAAAATGGAAGCGGGAATTGCTTGCGGAAATGTTCTTTAATCATATACTCTACGCCGTTCTCACTATTTGAACGTGTAATCCAGTCAGCTGCCTGTTTTAACTCTACAGGTGCATTCCCCATTGCTACCCCGAGACCTACATTTTCAATAACCTCTAAATCTTCCATGCTATCCCCAATCGCAACCATTTCGTTTAGCGAAATATTTAAATGCTCTCCAAGTAATTGTAATCCGCGTAATTTTGATACATTTTGCGGCAAAATTTCTATTCGTTTTGAATCACACTCAACATACTCTAGATCTTGAAACGCTTTTCTTAGTGTATTGAGCCCTCGTTCTTTTTCACCTTTTGTTTGGAAAAGAACATCAATTTTTGGCGCCGCTACTGGATGATCACGAAGCGCATCACCTAATGAATCTACAAATTGAACTGGATAAAATAACGGATCTGCACTCGATAACACAGTACGTGCAATTAAGTTTGGTGTATTTCTCTCGCGATTTCCGATTGAAAACCGTTCATGAGAAATGCGAACGTTACAATCAAAGTGCTCTAATACTTGCACAATGTTAAACGTCTTCTCTTCCGATAATCTTCTTTGAACGTACGGCTTATCTAACGTTGCTGAAATGAAAGCACCACCGTGTGTCACTAATATAGAATCTAATTTTAACGCCTTTGCTACTTTATGAGCAGACTGAAAATTACGGCTCGTAAATAATGTAACGTATACGTCTTTTCTTTTCACAAATTCAATTGTTTCTCTTAATCCTTTTGCAATTTTTCCGTTGTTGTATAGTAGTGTCCCATCTATGTTAAGAGCTAGTAAGCGATAAATCATGTCGCACTCCCCCTCTTCGCTGTTGTACTCTATCCATAATTTATGAAATAAATGTAGCAAATAGAACGAGTTAGAATTTCTACTGAAAATTTGGTTTACTATATACATATACACTCAGTAAAGGAGATAGTACAATGCAGGCACCTCCTTCCTTTTATGAAGGCGATACGTTAGAAGTCGCAAAGAAATTACTCGGACAGAAACTTGTTCATATTGTAGACGGAATAAAACGAAGCGGAATCATTGTTGAAGTAGAGGCATATAAAGGTCCCGATGATAAGGCCGCACATAGTTATGGCGGCAGACGGACGGATCGCACAGAAGTCATGTTTGGTGCACCGGGACATGCTTACGTATATTTAATTTACGGTATGTACCATTGTTTTAACGTCATTACAGCGCCAGTTGGCACCCCGCAAGGTGTTCTCATTCGAGCTCTTGAGCCAGTAGATGGAATCGAAGAAATAAAACTAGCACGATACAACAAAACCGAAATTACAAAGGCGCAGTATAAAAATTTAACGAACGGACCTGGCAAACTATGTCGCGCACTCGGAATCACTTTAGAAGAACGAGGCGTCTCATTACAAAGTGATACATTACATATCGAACTCGTCCGAGAAGAAGAACACATATCCTCACAATATAAAATAATAGCCGGACCTCGAATTAACATCGACTATGCAGAAGAAGCTGTACATTATCCGTGGCGTTTTTATTATGAAGGGCATCCGTTTGTTTCAAAGAAATAAACGATATCAACGATTTTCGGAATATATCTATCGTAACTTACAATATATCAACGATTAGACAAGGAATATCGACTTATCGACAAATAATGACATTACAAATAAAAGAAGACTGTTCCAAAATGGAACAGTCTCTCCCTTTTTACTCCGCACCTTCCGCAGTCGCAATATTATCCTCTAAGTTTTCTCTAGATAATTCAGCCGCCATAAAATCAGCTGTTTCTGGAAGTGCTAAATGCATATGAGCTTTTTGACAAATTTGGATCGTACAGTTTTCTACAACATAATCGAAAACATGTCCGCCCCCGCTTCTTTCATCATCAATGTAATGTAAGTGGAAACCAGCTACACCAATACCTTGCGCGTAATCTGGTGTCCAAAATCCAGCAAGCGTGCCTTCTGTATGTTTAAACGAAAAGATGGGTTGTGATTTCGTCACTTCAACGAGCGGTGTATACGGTTTTTCTTGTCTTGGAACAGTTCTCGTTCTTACTTCACGGAACGTACCGTCCATTCTAATAGCGTAAAATAAGTTTTTACTTGGCATTAATTCATGTAATAATGCCTCAACTTCTTCACGATTCATCGGACGCTCTACCGTATAACTCATTTCTTTTTCAAAAAACGTTACAGTCGCAAACGGTGTCGTTTCTTCCGGTTCTACTTTTTCTGCTGAACCGTCTGAACGTAAATGATAAAATTCGTTATCGAATGCAATCATTTCACCATCTAATTGATCAAATGTACCGATGCCGAAATCACCACGTTCTTTCAATTCCTCAAAGCTAATTACACCATCATATATACCATCTAATAGCGCAAGCATTGTAGATGTTTGATATACTTCATTACTCATTTTCGTTCTTTTTGCATCAATATCAATTAATTGCGCAACAGTCATCTCAACCATGCCTCCATTAGTTTAATTGGTTTGGTAATAATTTTTCGCTTAATTTAATGTTGTCACGGTAATCGATTGGAATATCAATAATGACAGGGCCGTCTGCTTCTAACGCTTCTCTCAATACACCTTCTAATTCGTCTGGTGTATTGACACGAAGACCTATTGCTCCGAAACTTTCTGCATATTTCACAAGATCAACATCGCCAAACTCTGTAGCTGATGTTCTACCGTATTTCATCATTTGTTGGAACGCAACCATATCATACGTACCGTCTCTCCATACAAGATGTACGATCGGAGAATTTAAACGTACTGCTGTTTCTAATTCCATCGAAGAGAATAAGAAACCACCATCACCTGACACGGAAACAACTTTCTTGCCCGGTTCAACTAAAGTAGCGGCAATTGCCCAAGGAAGTGCAACACCTAACGTTTGCATACCGTTACTAAATAATAATCTACGTGGTTCATAAGAACGGAAACATCTCGCCATCCAAATAGAATGGGAACCGATGTCACATGTAACGGTTGTATCGTCACTAATTAAAGAACGAAGTGTACGAATCACTTGAAGTGGATGCGTAACACCTTCTGAAGGACGATTTGGAACTTCTGCTTGTTCTGATAATTTCGCGCGTAATCGTTCTAATACTGCTTCTGATTTCGTACTTAACACAAGTTTCGGTAATTTTTCTGCGATGCTATTTACTGTTAAGGCAATATCACCAATTAATTCACGCTCTGGTTGGTAATCATGGTCGATATCTGCTTGATGGTCATCAAGATGAATAATCGTTCTGTCCCCAAGTTTATTCCAGAATTTCGGATCATACTCAATTGGGTCATAACCGATAGAAATAACAAGGTCCGCTTCTTCTAGTAAAATATCACCTGGTTGGTTACGGAATAATCCAACGCGGCCGAAGAAATGATCTTCTAATTCACGTGAAATCGCACCAGCTGCTTGATATGTTTCAACGACAGGAAGTTCTGTATCCGCAATTAATTCACGAACAGCTTTCGTCACTTCATTTGTGCTTGCTCTCATACCGAGTAAAATAACCGGTAATTTCGCTGCTTTTATTTTTTCTACTACATATGTAATATCATGTGTGGGAGCGATTCCAAGCTGTGGCTTAGAAAGCGCACCGATAGACTCTACAGTCGTTTCCGCAGTCATAACGTCTTGCGGAAGACTTACTAAAGTAGCGCCTGGATTTGTGGAAGTCGCACTTCGAAATGCATTTGATAATGCTTCTGGCACATTATCAGGATGCTCTACTTCTACGCTATATTTTGTGATTGGTTCGAATAGTGCAGCATTATCCATAGATTGGTGCGTACGTTTTAATCGATCTGTACGCGGAACTGCACCAGCTAAAGCAACAACGGGATCACTCTCCGCATTCGCAGTAACAAGACCTGTCGCTAAATTTGATGTCCCTGGTCCTGAAGTTACAAGACATACGCCCGGTTTTCCTGTTAATCTACCAATCGCAGCTGCCATAAATGCTGCATTTTGTTCATGACGACAAACAATTAACTCTGGTCCTCTTTCTTGCAGTACATCAAATACAGAGTCAATCTTCGCTCCTGGAATACCGAAAACATGTGTAACACCTTGTTTAATTAAACAATCAACAACAAGATCTGCTCCTTTTGTTTTTGTCTTCACGTCGTTTGCTTTTACACCTGTACTCAAAACTAATCATTCCTTTATTTCATAATGTGTGTAATAAAGATTTTTAATTTCACCTAGTTAATTAACGTGGTGAAGTATTGTTTATCATTATAGTACAAATGCATTATTTTTCCAAGAATATGAATTCGACATTATTTTGACAAATAATAAGGAATGCGCTTACACCCCTTTGTTTATCCTAAAATAATATTTTTATATCTCCTCGAAAAAATCTAAAAAACTTCCATCTCATCACAGTATTTTAAAAATAACAGTACCTTGCAAAGAACACTACTAAATGATATATTTGTAAATATTGGAACACCCATTAATTGGAATAACATTCATAGTTAGTATATCCCCCTTTCAAAAAAGAGCGGATTCTCAGCTATAATTCATTATTTTATAAAGGGAAGTGAGTGCAATGAACAAAAGTGAATTTTTAAGCCAACTTAGTTCCTCCCTACGGAATATACCTAATTCAGAAAAGGAGGATATTATCTCAGAGTACGAAACTCATTTTATCAGTGGTAAACAAGATGGGAAATCTGAAGAGGAAATTTCTAAAAAACTAGGAAACCCTAAAACTATTGCTAAAGAACTTAATGTTTCATATGCAATAAGCAATGCTGACAGTAGGCGCAGCCTCAAAAATATGATAACCGCACTATTTTCTGTTATGAGCTTAAGTGTTTTAAACTTTACCTTTATCATTATCGCCTTTTTCGTACTACTCTTTTTATTACCGATTCTTCTAGCACTTATCATTGCCACTCCATTATTAATTATTTCACCTATTTTATTAATAGGATTAGGATTCTTTAAGGGATTTCATCAAATTAGTTATTCCGATGTTTATAATGTGTTCATCGCTTTTTGCGGCGGTTTACTCATATCCGTCATATGTTATCAAATGGTCAAACATATATACGCACTTTTAGTAAAGTATTTGAAATGGAATATAGCTATTTTACAAAGACACTAATGAATGTAAAAGGAGATTAAAATGAAGAAATATACTTTATATTCACTCATGCTACTTACTCTTTTATTTCTACCAGCTTGTTCAAACAATGCACAACCTAAGGAAGAAAACGATGTACAATCTATTAAAGATGTTACGATTAAAATTCCGGAAACGATTAACGAAGACGAAATGAAACAAAATATAAAAACTTATTTAGATTATAGCGGAGAGTTAGACAAAAACATCGTTCCACTTTCGTCAACCATGTCTGACGAAGAAGTCACGGAATCCGATCGGGAGAAATTAAAACAACTAGTAGATTTAGCGCAACAAAACGATGCGAATTTCCTTAATTTTATTAATAACAATATGATCCCTAATGATTATAAACAGCCTTCAAAGGAAATTCATGATTACATTTCAGCGTCTACGGCACTTTCAGTAGAACTAGAGCAAGAATTAGACAAACTCGCTGAAGATGGTAACTTGTTCAAGACTGATTTTTCTTTTACAAAACGCTTTGAGAAAGTTAATGGTAAGAAGCAAAAAGAAATTGAAAAGTTTTTGAAGGAAAAAAATATTGAAACGGAGTATTTCCACAAATAACAAACAAAAAAGACGTGTGTAGAGATAATAAAGTTGTTTACTTCTTATAGGGCTAACGAAGTAGTTTAATGGAAGAAGAATTTATAGTGAGTGTTATAATAATCAATAACTTAAGCAAAGGGCGCAGCATTTTTGCACAAACTCAATGCATTAATACCAGAGCTATCAGTTTCAGATATGGAGAAAAGTTTAAATTTCTATTCGGAAATTCTCCTGTTTAAAATTGAATATCAAAGACCAGAGGATAAGTTTGCTTTACTGTCTTTAAATGACTGCCAGATTATGATTGAAGAAGTAAATGGTCATTGGAGTACTGGGGAGTTATCTTATCCCTACGGAAGAGGAATCAATTTTCAAATTATCATAAATGATATTGATTCACTATATGATAGTTTGAAAAAGAACGAGTATCCAATTAAATTTGATATTCAAGAGAATTGGTATAGAGCTGATACTAAATTAAAAGGACAAAAAGAATTTTTAATTATGGACCCTGATGGTTATCTATTAAGATTTGTTCAAAATTTAGGTGAAAAAGATGTTGAGGCAGATTAAGCTATGTAAAACAGGATGAAAATTTAGTAGATGGAGCAAGCTACTTTTTTCAATAAGGGGCATTAGTTGAAGAAGAATTAACCAACTTTATTATTTTTATAAATTAAAGGCTACAATAATTAAATTTAGTTTTAAATAACTTTAAAACCACCTACAAGTTAATTTTAGTAGGTAGCTATTACATTTCTTATACTAAAAATTAAACACCTTTATTGTCACTGAAAAAGACGCCCCTATACTAGGGACGTCTTCTCTCATTACGCTTGTTGTTGCGCGTTATATAATTCTTCAAGTGGCTTCATGATAATTTTGTTAACGTCAGTGATAACTGTATTTAAGCGTTGCTCAGTTTCCATTAACTTTGTAATTTTAGCATCTTGTTGAATGCGAACTACAACTTCTTGTGCTTGTTGGTTGTCTTCTTCAGTGATTTCTTGACCTTGCATCATTTTTTGTTGTAGGCTAAGTTGCATTGTACGGAACTCATCGAATAAGTTCTTTGAAGCTGCATCAGCTTGAACTGCTGCGTAGCTCTCTTTTAACGTTTTGAAATCATCGTTTTCAGCGATTGCTTTTTGTAATTCATATGCTACATCATGAATGTTTTTTGTCATTTTATTTTTCCTCCTTTAGAAGGCTAGCGCTTTTCTCTCGCACTGCCTTTTACGTGCATTTACATACGCACCTCTTCTTACCATATCAAACTATGCAAGAGATGTGAAGAAATTTCACTTTTATTTCTATGTACTCACCTTATTATCTAAGAAACAACAATAGCAGTCCTTGCACGAGTCCGATCATTCCGCCTAATAATGCTCCTAAATACGTAATCATTTTTAGTTCATTTTTTGTAATGGACAGAACTAAATCTTCTAATCTCTCCGTTGAAAATGTGGATACTTCTTGCTGGACAATTTCCGCAAGGTGGAGATTGTTTAATATACTCGCTACGTTTTCTGTCCCCCACTTCAAGCCTTTCGTTACTGCACTCGGGACTATCTTTTCCATGATTGTTTCTCGCACCGGCTCACATACTTGCTTCACAGATTGTTTTAAAAATTTACTCACTGTTTCCTCAACTTTAACTGCTGACAATATGGAGCTTACAATCATTTCTTTTTCTACAAACGTTTCTAATTCTTTTACATCTTTTCCTTTTAACTTCTCCCACTCTTTTTGCAGTACATCAGTTAAAAGTTGTTTCGTGCCATCTTGCCCTAAAAACTTAATAACTTCTGGCTGCACACGATCGACTACACTTACATTCCCTAAAAACATTCCGACTAAGTTAAGCAGCGTTCCCCTGGAAGCAAAGAAATCATCAATCATTTTTGAAAGACGAGCTTTCCCTTCTTCACTTTCAAAAAAACTAATTCCTCGCTCTAAAATAAACGCAGAGACATTTGGGATCGCATTCTCTATTTTTTCATGAACAGAATGAGGTAAGGCTTGTTCCCATGTATATGTATAATACTCCGCTAAAAATGCCTCTATTTTTTCTGTAATCACATGTTCGATTTTTCCGGTTGCCTCTTTTTCTACATGCGCTACGTTCCATTTTTCTAACATGTGTCGCAGTGACTGTTCATTCGTAATTACTTTATCCACTTCTACTTGTGTCCATTGAATTAAACCTTTTTGAAACTCTTCATTTGTTAACTTCTTTCCGATTCCTTCTGGCGTTAACAAATGCTCTACAACCATTTTCCCTAATTGAACAGCAAGCTCATCACGGCGCTTCGGAATTAATCCTGGTGTAAATGGCACTTGAAACTTACCAATATAAATAGGGCGATGAGGACGAAATAACATTTTTATCGCTAAATGATTTGTGAATCCCCCAATAATTGCTCCGAGCCCTGTCGTCGTTAACATACTTAACCATATATTCATTACAATCAACCTTTCGCTTCTCCAAAACTATAGCATATCATCATACGGACAAAAGTATAATGGTATAAAAACGTATTTGCAATATATAGCTTCTCCTATTATGTCAACATTTTGTTAGTAAAGGAGTGATTTCGTTGGTTCTCGGTATTTTAACTTGCTGGCCTCATTATGAGCAAACGTATTACACCGAAATCGCTAAACGTGCTCGGCTTTATCATAATGTCGTTGCCCAGTTTACGCCATTTGGTATTGATCCTAAAACAGATCTTATTTCTGGTCTGATTTATGATACGGATACAGGAAAATGGAAAGAACAAACATTCCCTATTCCTTCTTATATATACGATCGTTCTTCTTTTAACGAGGAAACAGACCTCGAAAAAGCAAAGTCAATTATTCACTCATTACACAACCGTCCTTCCACTACCTTTTTAAATAACACACTCATTGACTTAAGCGAACTACATGATGTATTTCTCACGAATAAAAAATTATCTCCTTATATACCAAAATTTGAAATAGCAACGATACAAAACGTTTTCAAACTGTTATTAAAAACAAAAGATATTATTATACGTCCTACTCATACACATTCCAATGATAGTCTGTACCGGGTCGCTTATAAAAATAAAACGTTTCATATTGATACAATAAATGACGCCTATCATACTTCTACTCCAATTAAACAGACTGATGAATTTATATCTTGGTACAAATCTAATATACGTTCAGCACGTTACATCACCCATACGATGCTACAATCACCAAATCAATTAACATACCCACTCCATATTCGAACCATTTTGCAAAAAAATAAAGAACGAGAGTGGAACGTTATCGGTCAATTTATACAAAAAAGCTCATTTCCAAATCAACTTTTACTTTCGGCAACGGATGATTCCTCGCTGCATTCATTTTCAAAAATTAAATACGTACTATCTAGTACAGGGGTACAGTTATTACAAGATGCTTTACATGACATTATAAATGAAGTGTTTCAAACATTAGATCAATCTTATTCTTCTTTATTCGAGCTAGAGCTTTCCACCATTATGGATCAAAAAGGGGCCATTTGGCTTATGTATGTCAACACGATTCCCCCGTACGAACATTACATTCGTCATAGTGATTCATTAGCCGAGAAAATATATCACGGACCACTCAAATTTAGTCGCTTTACACCATAATGAAAGGAGGTAATTTCATTTTGAAAGAGCACATATATACATTAAACATTTCAGATGAGCATCCAAATAGTATTACTTTACCTTATATTTTTTCCATTACACCACCGATTACATCCCTCTCCTTCGGCATCCGCCACGTTGCCAGTGAAGAGGTGAAAATTCATTATTCCTTTACTCGCGAAATCATTATCGGAAAACAAATTGCAGAAAAGCTTTTACTTCCTCATTCCACTACTATCCATGCATTCACTCAAAATGAAACCATTATTTTCGGACCATTAATCGGGATTTTTACAACTGGTTTTAACGATGACTCTTCTAATCCTTTAGGAAGCCGTTCAACTTCTCTTGGCGAGTTACTAACGCCGCCATTCACTTTGCGACCATTTGTATTCGTTTTTGGTGTGCAACATATAGACTGGGAAGATGAAACAATTGAAGGATACTTCTTTCAAGAAGGGCAATGGATTAAGAGAAAAGTACCTTTTCCAAATGTCATTTACGACCGATTACCAAATCGGAAAGCCGAAAATTATAAACCAATCGTAAGAGCAAAAAGAAAATTAGAGCATGACTATGCGATTCCATGGTTTAATCCAGGATTTTTTAATAAATGGGAAGTACATCAACTTCTTATGAAAGATGAATCCATTATGCCGTTATTACCAAACACAGAAACATTTCAGCACTTCGAACAAGTTGAACGATTTCTCGGAACGTATAAATCGATTTACATGAAACCAATTCACGGCAGCTTCGGTAGAAATATTCATCAACTATTTTATTCTCAAGCAGAGAATTGCTATTACTGTCGTTATCGCGAAAATGAAGAAAACAAACTAAGAAAGTATCAATCATTAGAAACGCTTCTAAACCATGTGTTAAAAGGACATGATTTAAAAAAGTTTATCGTACAACAAGGTATTTCCTTACTTCGCTTCGACGGGCAACCTGTTGATTTCCGCATTCATACAAATAAAAATCATTTCGGGCAATGGATGGTCAGTGCAATCGTCGCAAAAATTGCTGGCAAAGGTAGCTTAACAACTCATGTAAATAGCGGTGGTGATACAAAATTACTGCAAGAACTTTTTCCAGATTCAACAAAACAAGTTCAAATTGAAAATAAATTAAAACATACAGCCTTACAAATTAGTTACGCGCTCGATGAACAAGTAACCGGAAATATTGGAGAAATTGGTTTTGATATCGGTTTAGACACGCAGGAAAACCCGTGGCTCTTTGAAGCAAATTCTAAACCTGGGCGAACTGTATTCCAAGATGAAAAGTTAAAAGAACAAAGCGAACTGACGCGCCAATTATTTTACGAATATGCCATCTACTTAACTGAGCATTCTTTGCGCGATGCAAAAGAAAAAATGTCTCAAATAAAATCAGCGTCTTCCTCAAGCACCGAGCATATCCCGTCCCCTATGATTCACTCACAAATACGAAAACAAAAACTTCCACCTCATTCATAAGGTGGAAGTTTTCTATTTACACAAGTTTTACTACAACCTCTGTTTCCACATTACATACTCCGCAATAAAAAATATGATTGCAGTATTCATTTGAATTATTATTTGTTAATCCATCTACTGCACTTAATAATTCTTGGTCCATATACGCACTATAATCGTCTATGTAATCTACAGCCTTCCCATAATCTTGGAGTATACTTTGGCAATTTTGACAAGAATATGTTTGTGATTCTAATGCGTTGCAAAGCGGGCAAATTCCCATCACGATTCCTCCATACGTTATCATTTACAAGCAGATTGAAGAGAGCATCTATCTATGGCATAGGAGCGGTCTTCTGTCCCATTCCTACTCAAAATAGAACTATGAAGTTGCTATCGATTTAATTGTAATAAATAAGAAGTTAATGATTTGCACCAAAATAACAGGATACAAAAAGAAAAACATATTTCATATTGCTCTTAGTTTAGCCTTCTTTCTAAAAAATACAACGATTACTCTTATTTCATACTTTACGAAATCACTAAGATTTTTTTACAAAATTTACAAATTATTATTTTGTATATCTTTCTAGGTAACATCCATACTATGAGTACAAACTTAATTACCGATGGATTAGCGCCAACGGGGCGATAATCTGGTTCAACTCCAGCTAGTCCAACCAAAAAAAATTTTTATAACTCTAAGGAGGATATATTCCTATGGCAAACCAAAATTCTTCAAATCAATTAGTAGTACCAGGAGCAACAGCTGCAATCGACCAAATGAAGTACGAAATCGCTCAAGAATTTGGTGTACAATTAGGAGCAGATTCTACGGCTCGTGCTAACGGTTCTGTTGGTGGCGAAATCACAAAACGTCTAGTTGCAATGGCTGAGCAAAGCCTTGGCGGATTCCACAAATAAATATATATGGCAAAAAGGTCTCAAGGCATATGCCTTGAGACCTTCCTTATTTACTGCAACATTTGTAAAAACTTCTTCGTGCGTTCTTCTTTTGGATTTGTAAATACATCTTCTGGTGTACCTTGTTCGACAACGACACCGCCATCCATGAAAATAACACGGTTCGCAATTTGATGTGCAAAGCGCATTTCGTGCGTTACAATAACCATCGTCATGCCTTCTTTAGCAAGTTCTTTCATTACTTTCAGAACTTCTTGAACGAGTTCAGGATCAAGTGCTGACGTCGGTTCATCAAATAGTAACACTTCCGGCTCCATCGCAAGCGCGCGAGCAATTCCAACGCGCTGTTGTTGTCCGCCTGATAATTGGAACGGATATAAGTCTACTTTATCCGCAAGACCAACTTTTTCAAGGAAGTAGTTTGCTTTTTTCTTCGCTTCTTCTTTCCCCATCTTTTTCACTGTAACGAGACCTTCCATTACATTTTGAAGTGCTGTTAAATGCGGGAATAAGTTATGGTGCTGGAATACCATACCTGTTTGTGTACGAAGGTTTACAATATCTTTCTTCGATACTTTTTGAGAGAAATCGAGCTCTTTATTACCGATGCTGATACTACCAGCGTTCGGCGTTTCTAGCACATTGAGACAGCGTAAGAATGTCGTTTTACCAGATCCAGACGGCCCAATAATAACAACAACTTCGCCCTTCTCAACTGTTAAATCTATATGCTTTAGTACGGTATTATCTCCGAAACTTTTTTGTAAGTGCTGAATTGAAATCATAAAAACAAAAACTCCTTTTGTAAAAGGATTATTTTAACGTGTAGCGTTCTGAACGCTTCTCTAACATCTGCTGTACGATTGATAGTAAGAAACAAATAACCCAATAAATAAGACCTGCTTCAAAATAAACAATTAAAAACTCGTAGTTCATTGCCGCAATCTCCTGCGCTTTTCGGAACATTTCTGTTACTAAAATTAACGATGCTAATGAAGTATCTTTCACTAAGCTAATAAATGTATTTGAAAGCGGCGGGATTGATACGCGTGTTGCTTGCGGTAAAATAACACGTTTTAACGCTTGCGGGTATGTCATCCCAATTGTATAAGCTGCTTCCCACTGCCCTTTCGGAATGGAAAGAATCGAAGCACGAATAATTTCAGATGCATATGCACCGACATTTAATGAAAATCCAATAACTGCTGCTGTATATGGCTCAACTTCAATATTAAGAGTTGGAAGACCATAGAAAATAATAAATAATTGTACAAGAAGTGGCGTTCCGCGAATGATAGATACATAGATACGAGCAATCCATTGTAAAATACGACTACCTGAAATACGTGCAAGCGCCGTTAACGTCGCAAGTATAATCCCGATAATAAATGTAATAAGCGTTAATGGAATTGTTGTAAAAACAGCTTCCTTCAGCATAGGCATGAAGGAAGACTGCATAATATCTATCCAAGTAGACAATCGATCTGAAGCCAATGCACTACTTAGATACATTTTCACCGAACCATTTTTTCGCTATTTTGTCGTACGTACCGTCTTTTTTCATATCTTCTAACGCTTTGTTTACTTCTTGTACTAGCTTGTCGCTACCTTTACGGAATAAGAATCCACTTTGTGACGCTTCTTTTTCTGTATCTACAATTTTAATTTTTGCATCTTTTTTCGTTTCTAAATAGTTTAACACTGATAATTTATCATTAATTGTGAAATCAACACGGCCAGTGTTTAATAATTCTGCCGCTTGGCTAAAGCCTTCTACATTCGTGATTTCCGCGCCATTTTTCTTAGCAATATCTGCATAGTTACTTGTTAAAGATTGTGCTGCTTTTAATCCTTTTACATCAGCAAATGTAGCAGGTTTATCTTTATCTTTTGCAATAACCAATACCGCTGAAGAGGAAACGTATGGGCTAGAGAAGTCATATTTCTTTTGACGATCTTCACGAATACCAACTTCATTCGCAACCATATCGAAACGTTTTGCATCTAAACCAGCAAGTAAGCTATCCCATTGTGTTTCTTTAAATACAGGCTTTACTCCTAAACGTTTTGAAACTTCTTCTGCTAATTCAACATCGAATCCAGTTAATTTATTGCTTGAATCGTGGAATGTAAATGGTGGATATGTACCTTCTGTACCAATTACAAGTTCACCGCTTTGTTTAATCTTTTGTAACGCGTCTTGACTAGCTGTATCTTTTTTCTCTTCTTTACCGCAGCCCGCTACAATCCCGATCGCTAATGTAGTTACTGCAAGTACTGAAAATAATTTTTTCATGATGGTAATCCTCCAAGTATTCTGATAGGAATTTAAAAACTATATTGATTGTATGCAATCTTGAACAATTTTTCAATGAAAATGTTCTTATTTAGTTTATCCTTTTTCTTCATAATCAAACAAAAGGGAAAAATAATGCTACATACAAAAAATAAGTAACATTTTTTAATATAGCATTTATAGAGAAAAAGGTAAAACAATACTTCTTATTTAACCATTATGATTTATTGAAGAATCGATCTATTCGCCCATATAAAAAGAACTTGCGAAAATCGCAAGTTCTTCTCTATACATATTAAGCACTCTGGTTTCCTTCCATTTGCGTTTTGTACATATCGTAATAACGCCCGCGCTTTTTCATTAGTTCATCATGAGAACCTTTTTCCAAAATGGTTCCTCTATCAAGCACAATAATTTGATCTGCACTTTTAATTGTTGAAAGTCGGTGAGCAATAATAAATGTCGTTCTTCCTTTTTTCACAACTTCTAGTGCTTGTTGAATCATCGCTTCTGTTTCTGTATCAATACTAGATGTCGCTTCATCTAAAATTAAAATGGCTGGATCAAAAGCAAGTGCCCTAGCAAAAGAAATAAGCTGACGTTCTCCAGTAGAAAGTGTGCTTCCCTTTTCTGTAATTTCTTCATTTATATTGTTCGCAAATCTTTCAGCACCAACGTCACGCAACGCTTTTACGATGCGCTCTTTTGAAATTTTTTCATTCTCTAAGCTAACATTAGATGCTACTGTCCCGCTAAATAAAAACGGATCTTGCAATACGATTCCCATATGTTCACGAGTTGCTTGTTTTGGCATCTCTTTTACGTCGTGACCGTCAATTGTAAGCTTTCCTTTTTCAAACTCATAAAACTGAAAGAGTACATTCATAATGGAACTTTTTCCTGATCCAGTATGACCGACAAGTGCCACTGTCTCGCCTTGTTTCGCTTCAAAAGAAATATTTTTTAACACTTCATCTTTTCCATTATAAGAAAACGACACATTATCAAATTTCACGTTCCCTTGTAAGCGAGGCATACGTTCCTCTTCTACTGCTTCCCCTTTTTCCTCTAACAATTCAAAAACACGTTCTGATGCAACACGCGATTGTTCTAAGTTAGCAAGCTGATTTACCATATTTGTAATTGGTGAGAACAATCGTGTTAAATAATCAACGAACGCATACAGTATCCCTAGAGAAATGACGCCTGTAGCACTTAATGAAGCACCACCGAAATACCAAATCACACCTGTGAATGCGATATTTCTTAATACAGACACTAAGTTATGCGAAGTTGCGGCATTTAAATTCAAAATTTTATTTTGATACTTAAAATAATCGCCATTTAATTCTTCAAACTCTTTTTTCGTTTCACGCTCTTGACGGAACGCTTGAATAATCGGCATCCCTTGAATGGATTCATTCACTGTTCCGTTAATATCTGATAAACGTGAACGCATTTTATGATTGTATACAGACGCATACTTTCTATATAAAATAGCCCAAACAATTAAAATTGGGATGATGAGTAAACATAACGTTGCCAACTTTACATCGAGTAAAAATAGCGCAGCGAATATCCCAATAATATAGATGATACTAGAAACGAATGTTGCCAGCACCGTTACATATAAATCACGAATGGCTTCCGTATCATTCGTTACACGCGACACAATTTTCCCTGCTGGTAAATGATCGAAATAACGAATCGGCAACGTTTGAATATGAGAAAACACATCTTCCCTCATAATTTGAATAATTTTGTTCGCTGCCTTCTGCAAGAAGAACTGCTTTCCATATGCAAACAATGACACGACTACTAATAAAGCAAAATAGCCACCACCAAGTAATAATAAACGGTTTATTTCTGGTTTATAAAACGCAAATACTTCTTCTTTCGTTAATGCTTTCGCTTTATACACTTGCACTGCCTTACCATTTTGAACGGTAATCATATCACCTTTTACAGTACGTGATCCTTCAACATTCACTTTATTCGGTACAAAATAATATTGAAAACCGACTTGCATCACGCGTACTTCTTTTCCTTTTTTCTCCCCTTCTTCAAAGCGATCACTTCGCTTATAAAAGGTGCCATTATACGAAACAGCCTCTTCACTCTTTTCTGTTTCATACCAAGGTTTCTCTATTCCAACGATATGATCGTCAATCATCGTTTTCGCGACGAAAGGACCAGCAAGCTCTGCTATGACGAAAATAAATAACATTAGCATCGCTGCAAAAATCGTTCCTTTCACTTTCATCGCATATTGAAACAATCGTTTTGAAACACTCATATTTTCACCCCACTATCCGCACTTTCACTTTCACCTTGTTGTCTTTCAAACTGCTCCGCATACCAGCCTCCGCTTTTGATAAGCTGATCATGCGTACCCTCTTCTATTACTTCACCTTCATCCATAACGAGAATCCAATCAGCATGTTGTACGGCAGATAAACGGTGCGTCGTAATAATCGTCGTTTTTCCGCTTCTTTCTGTTCTTATATTTTCGATAATCGCTGCTTCTGTACGAGCATCAACAGCTGATAAAGAATCATCCAAAATTAAAATTTCTGGATTTTGAATAACAGCTCGCGCAATCGAGATCCTTTGTTTTTGCCCTCCTGATAAAGAAACACCTTTCTCTCCAACGAGCGTTTCTAACCCTTCTGGTAAAAACTCTAAATCCTTTTTAAACGCCGCAATTTCAATTGCTTTCTCAAGCTCTTCTTCCGTCGCTTCCCTGTTCCCAAACAAAATATTTTCCTTCGCTGTTTTAGAGAACAAAATATGCTCCTGCGGTACATAACCAATCCATCCAAGTACATTTTCATTCGTTATTTTATCTAACGTCACATCAGAGACTGCAATATCCCCATCTCCAAGCGGATATTGGCGAAGAAGCTGACGTACGAGCGTCGTTTTTCCGCTTCCTGTTTTTCCAACAATCCCAAGTGTTTCCCCTTGTTTTAATGTAAACGAAACCTTCTTTAAATTTGTTTCAGTTGATGAAGGATATGAAAAGGTAACGTCATCAAACTGAATATAATCCGGCTCTTGTACAAGCTTTGGATTTTCAGGATTTTTCACATCTGGTTCATACGCTAACGTTTCATTCACACGATCTAATGAAGCATTTCCTCTTTGCATAACATTAATTAATTCGCCAATTGCAAACATCGGCCAAATCATCATCCCTAAATACACGTTAAAGGAAACAAGTTCGCCAAGTGTCACCTTTGATTGAAATACAAGATATGCGCCGTACACTAAACCAATTAAATAACTAAGGCCAACAAGCATTTTCACAGTTGGTTGGAATAGTGCATCAATTCTAGCTACCTTCATATTTTTTTCGTAGACGTCATCTCCTAAATGATGAAATCTTTCTTGATCTGCATTTTCTTGTACGTATGCACGAATCACGCGCACACCAGCTATTGACTCTAGTACTTTATCGTTCATATCACCGAACGCATCTTGCGCAACTGTAAATCTTTCATGCAATTTCTTTCCATATATATTCATTGCATACGCCATAATCGGAAGCGGTATAAGTGCCGCAAATGTAAGCTCCCAACTAATTGTAAATCCCATCATAAAGACAATCGTAAGCATATATAAACTAGAATCAACGAGCGTTAATATACCGAAACCAGCTGTCATAGCGATTGCTTTTAAATCGTTTGTCGCTCTCGCCATTAAATCACCAGTACGATTTTTTTGATAAAATGTTGGCGTCATCTTAAGTAAATGCCCCATAAATTTAGAACGCATCGTTTTCTCAAGTACGAATGCTCCGCCAAACAATTGATGTTGCCACACAAAAGTAAGACCATATCCAACAATCGTAACCCCTATTAAAATAAGAATAGACTGCATAATTGCTTCGTTCGTTAACGTTCCTGTTTTTATATTATCAATCGTAACCCCTAACACTTTCGGGGGAATAACCTCAACTATATTCACAATTAAAAGAGCTCCAATGGCGATACTATATCTCTTCCAATGCTCTTGAAAAAACCATTTTAACTTTAGTAATACTGATAACAATGTAACCTCTCCCTTCTCGTTCTCGTTTCAATCTCATTTCTTTATCCGCTATCCAGACCCATCACATTTACATTTCGTAACCCATACAATCTCATCACATTTTTCCACCTTCCAAAATTTTATATAGTAACATGGAAAATAAACAAAAAAAAGCATACCGTCGCTTGACGATATGCACAAAAATGCATAAAAAGCGTACGTTACGATATACGCAACGTACGCTTTTTATAAGACAAAGATGCCCTATATATCCGCACGGGTTGCGTAATGATATAAATGTTTTCTGCCATTTAACAGAGCTAAGCCCTTTACATTTACGATTACAATCATTACGCACACCCCCTTCATTTATTTTCCATTTATAATCTTACAACTTTATTGAGTATTCTGTCAATTATTTTTTCACACATTAAACAAAAATATATGATACACCATTTTGAAATAAGGGAATCTTCTGTAAGAAAGGGCATACAAAATAAAAAAAGAATAAGAAATCGTTTTCACAAACATTTCATTTGAAAAATGTTATCAAACCCCCTACAATCACCTTATACTCACTCTTACAAGTTGCTATTTTAGGAGGACTAATCATGACAACTAGCAATACGTACAAATTTTATTTAAACGGAGAATGGAGAGAAAGCTCTTCAGGAGAGACAATTGAAATTCCATCTCCATACTTACACGAAGTAATTGGACAAGTACAAGCAATTACTCGCGGAGAAGTAGATGAAGCAATTGCATCTGCAAAAGAAGCTCAAAAATCATGGGCGGAAGCTTCTCTACAAGATCGCGCAAAGTATTTATATAAATGGGCTGATGAGCTCGTAAATATGCAAGATGAAATTGCCGATATCATTATGAAAGAAGTCGGTAAAGGATATAAAGATGCGAAGAAAGAAGTTGTTCGTACAGCTGACTTCATTCGTTACACGATCGAAGAAGCTTTACATATGCACGGAGAAAGCATGATGGGCGATAGCTTCCCTGGCGGAACGAAATCTAAACTTGCGATCATCCAACGTGCACCACTTGGTGTTGTATTAGCAATCGCACCATTTAACTACCCAGTAAACTTATCTGCTGCAAAACTTGCACCAGCATTAATTATGGGTAACGCTGTTATTTTTAAACCAGCAACTCAAGGTGCAATTAGCGGTATTAAAATGGTTGAAGCACTTCATAAAGCTGGCCTTCCAAAAGGTCTTGTAAACGTAGCGACAGGACGTGGTTCTGTAATTGGTGACTACTTAGTAGAACACGAAGGTATCAATATGGTATCGTTCACAGGTGGTACAAACACAGGTAAACATTTAGCAAAAAAAGCTGCAATGATTCCACTTGTATTAGAACTTGGTGGTAAAGACCCTGGTATCGTTCGTGAAGATGCTGACTTACAAGACGCTGCAAACCATATCGTAAGCGGTGCATTCTCTTACTCTGGTCAACGTTGTACAGCTATTAAACGTGTACTTGTACACGAAAACATAGCGGACGAGCTTGTTAGCTTATTAAAAGCGCAAGTAGCTGAGCTATCAGTTGGATCTCCAGAACAAGACAGCACAATCGTTCCATTAATCGACGACAAATCTGCTGACTTCGTTCAAGGTTTAGTTGACGACGCTGTTGAAAAAGGTGCAACGATCGTTATCGGTAACAAACGTGAGCGTAACTTAATTTACCCAACATTAATCGACCACGTAACAGAAGAAATGAAAGTTGCTTGGGAAGAGCCATTCGGCCCAATCCTTCCAATCATCCGTGTTTCTTCAGATGAACAAGCAATTGAAATTGCTAACAAATCAGAGTTCGGTCTGCAAGCAAGTGTCTTCACTAAAGACATTAACAAAGCATTTGCAATTGCTAACAAAATCGAAACTGGTTCTGTTCAAATTAACGGACGCACAGAGCGCGGCCCTGACCACTTCCCATTCATCGGTGTAAAAGGTTCAGGTATGGGCGCACAAGGTATTCGTAAGAGCCTTGAGTCTATGACACGCGAAAAAGTAACTGTATTAAACTTCGTTTAATCTTATATGTAGAAGCTGATCTAGTTTTAGATCAGCTTCTTTTTGTATACATACTTCAAAAAACAGAGTATGTAGTTCTACTTCTGATTTGGTTTCCCAAACCGAACTAAAACATGCCATAATAATTTTAATTCCTGAAGCACTTCCTCATAAGTTCCACGATCACTCCAAGATAATGGATTGTGTTTCAAATCCACTACAGCAGGGCCAATTATATTTGCATCGATACAATTATTCCGTGCAATGCGTCTTGCTAAAGATGGCATTTTTGAACCTCTAAAATCCATTGGAACTTCATCTACCATAAGTACAAAGCCCATGTGCCAATACAAATCAATAGTATACTTCATACAAATTTCTTCTAAAGTTCTTCCTACATCCGTACCCTTAAATGAAGGATCCGCAACAAGCGCTTCCACGTCTTCTTTAAGAGAAATATCTCCATGAACTTGCGCTTCAATATAATGATTAAGATTACGGGCTGGCTCTTTGTCTGCTGAATCTATTAACGGCCTTTCCAGATTAGCCAGTAAATGATTAATGAATCTTGTTGGATTCAAATTCCCTTCCCCAATTGCAAACTCTCTTACGAATGTCTCTTCCAAAAGAGCAGCTAAAATCATATCAAACTCTTCATAAGTCCCCTTTTCTTTTGGATCTTGATGCGAATCTAAATACGTATATGTAGAGCGATAAGAAACTTTTGGAGATAAGAGAAAGTAACATGATCCAAAACGCGGAGCAGGCCCATCTGGGTGTAACATCAAATTTAGCGCTCCATACTTTGGCCGTTGGTTATTCGTTACACCCTCTAGTTGATATGCTCCTCCAAATATTCTCTTTTCCCAAAGATCACGCTCACCACCAGGGTAAGCAGATACACTTCCATTAGACAGCAATGTTTCAAACTGACTTTTATATATTCCTTGCTCAAGCAGTGCTTCAGCAATATTTTTCATATTCGAATCTAGTCTGTCTGGATGAAAGTGTAAAGCAATCCTTGCATGAGATTTTAAATTAGCAACAGCTTCTTCAAACATTTCATCTGTAATATTAGACATTTTAAGTATATGATTAATTGTTGCTTTAGCCCCGCGTTTTTCGTTCTCTGCATATTTTGAAATATACTCTAAAGCAAATAATTGAGACCTTGATAAATCCATGATCAAACCTCTCCTTTAATTGAAATGACCTTAATCCTTTCAATTAAAGGTGCATTTTTTCCTTCTTATACAAATTGAACAAAAAGCACTTTAACAAATCCTAGTTATAGATACGAGCCTTTTTTATAGGTAAATTCACACATTCTACAGAAATTTGATACCCTAGCCATCGCTCAGCAATATGTTCAAATGATAAGGCAGAGCCTGTTGTAAAAAAGCGATGCTTCGGATTCAGGTTATCAGACAGGATTCCTTTGTGCTGTAAAATTGTGCTTAACTCTATCGCTGTTTCTTCTGCGGAACTAATAATCGTTACATCTTCTCCTAGTTCCTTTTTTATATAGGACTCTAAAAGTGGATAATGCGTACATCCAAGAATTAACGTATCTATATCTTCTTTCGTTAATGGCAGTAAAGCTTGTTTCACTTGCTGCGTTACATATGCAATATCTTCTAATTGATTTTCTACAACTGTAGCTAAAGTCGGGCACGCGTGACTATGTACTTCCAAATATGTATCAAGCTCGTGCAATGCTTTTTCGTACATATTAGACTGTATCGTACCTACAGTTCCAATTACTCCGATTTTCCCTTTCTTTGTCACTTTAATTGCCGCTCTTGCTCCCGGATGTATAACGCCAATAACCGGAATGGACAGTGCTTCTTGTAGCGCAGTCAATGCAGCAGCTGCTGCAGTATTACATGCTACCACTAGAGCTTTTAACGGAAATTGTTTGAGGAACTCAACCATTTCAAATACGAAAGATTGTACCTCTTCTACACTTCTTGGCCCATACGGACAACGCTCATTATCACCAAGATAATAAATGCTCTCTTTAGGCAATTGTCTTATAATTTCGCTCGCAACTGTTAATCCCCCAACTCCCGAATCTAACACACCTATCACTGAATGTTTATGACATACAGACATATACTTCATCCCCTTTTCAATCTTCTAGCGTCAATAACATTTATTATATTATGAAAATTCAATATTACATAATAATCCCTCTCCCTTTTAATCACAAACTCTTCTCTATAATCTGATTATTACTATATCCATTGACGTATAAAAATTCATTTGTTACTCTTAAAGACGTTAATTTAATATTTAAATCCTCATTCGTATCTCGGTGAGGTAGAGGTTGCAATCATTAAGAGTATCATTTCAGGAGATGTAGTGGCATTGATGAAGGAATGAGAAAGGAATGATTGCCGAAGTAAGCCCGTGTCCACCATGCACGCTTGCTGGGTCTGCATTTAATAAGTGCAGAACTGTCACAAACGAAACGTTTCGTTTGTGGAGAGCTATCGAGAGGTATGTCGTGGGTTTCTTATAAGATAGAAAGCATGTAGCGGCAGATTACGTGCTTTTTTTGTTTTGTTTGGGACTTCTCTTCTCTACTAAGAAGACATACATATCTCCTCGCTTGACTTGGTTATACTAACTTTGGAGGTATTTTCTATGCAACAAAAAAAATGGGGCTTTTGGGTACTAACAGCTTTCGTTGTCGGTAACATGGTTGGCGCTGGGATTTTCATGGTGCCAAGTACGTTGGCACAAACAGCAAGCCCTCTCGGTGTCACTTTAGCTTGGTTAACAACAGGGTTTGGTGTTTTAATGCTAGCTCTTGTTTTCGGTAATTTAGCAATTCGTCGTCCTGATTTAACGACAGGACCACAAAGTCATGCATATGCTTTATTCTCAACACCAAAAAAGAAAAAAATGGCTGGTTTCAGTATGGTATGGGGATATTGGGTTGCAAACTGGGCAAGTAATGTTGCCATCATTACATCTTTCGCGGGATACTTATCACTCTTCTTCCCAATTATGAAAGATACACGACTACTATTTTCAATCGGTTCTTTTAACATAGAAGTCGGAAAACTAATTACATTTACGATTTGTTCCATCTTACTTTGGGGAACTCATATTATATTAACAAACGGTGTAAGTGGAGCTGGAAAACTAAACTTCTTAGCAACAACAACGAAAGTAACTGGATTCCTTTTATTCATCGTCGTTACGTTATTTGCATTCGAAGCTTCTAAGTTTGGACAATGGTACACACCGATGATCGATAAATCAGGTGTATCACACGGTCTTCTTTCACAAGTAAACTTAGCTGCTCTTACAACGCTTTGGGCATTTATTGGAATTGAATCAGCGGTTCTTTTATCAAACCGTGCTGTTTCTCCAAAAACGGTAAAACGCGCAACAGTTGCTGGATTACTTATTACAGTTGCGATTTACTTAGGAATTACAATTTTAACAATGGGTGTACTTCACGTTGATAAATTACAAGCTTCAGAACGTCCATTAGCAGATGCATTAAACGCTGCAATGGGTCATGGCGGCGGGAAACTGATGGCATTACTTGCTCTTACTTCCCTATTCGGTTCGATCTTAGGCTGGATTTTATTAAGCTCAGAAGTACCTTATCAAGCAGCAAAAGAAGGTTTCTTCCCTTCCTTCTTCACAAAAACAAACAAAAAAGGAAGTCCAATTTACTCATTACGACTAACAAACATTATGTCGCAAGTATTCTTATTCTCAACATTATCAGGAACAATTGCAGAGGCTTATACATTCGTTATTACCGTATCAACACTGGCCTACCTCATTCCATATCTCGTTTCACCAATCTTCCAGTTAAAACTAGTCGCTACTGGTGAAACATATAAAAATGAAATGCGGGCAAGAATTACAGATGGCATAGTCGCAGTGATTGCACTTTGCTACGCACTATGGGTTATTAAAACGGGTGCATCGGATATTAAAACGTTCCTTCTCGGAATTGGTTTATTCGTAATTGGCTTTGCCTTCTATCCACTAATGAATCGTGACCAGAAAAAAAATAACGAAAAGAAAAACGGGCAAGTTGCATAACGCAATTTGCTCGTTTTTTCTTTTGTAAAACATATATAATAGAACAAAGAGGTGAAAAACATGTCAATTGAATCACTATGGAGCAGCCGCTTCCAACAACATATTCAAAATATCATTACATACTTTGCACGTATGATTAACGGTTTACTATATAGCTTTATCTTTATTTCATGCGTTGGTGCATATTACTATGCTCAGTTTCTAAAAACATCTCCTTCTAAAGGAATATCTTTACTACTCATAACGCTCGTACTTACATTCATTATAACGAGATGCCCGATCCGTACATTTATCCAAAAGCCTGATGCTGTCTATTTACTAGCACTAGAAGAGAAATTAACATCTTATTTTAAAAAATCTCTTCTATATAATTACATCATTCAGCTTTTCCCATTGTTATTTACATTCCTTATTCTCGTTCCACTTGCCATGCAACCCTTACAATTAACTGTACCTTTCTTATGTACAATCTTTATCGTTTTAATGATTACGAAAGCTTGGAACATATACATACATTGGATGTGGCGTGATAGTTATGAAAAAAACATATGGCTTATCATTCGTATTGCTTGTAACGCACTCCTTATTTACATGCTGTTTTATGCGGCAAATGTTCTCATATTAGGCGGATTACTCTTGCTACTTACTTTCCTTTTTCTATATACGAAAAAGCAACCTACAAAACGAATACCGTGGGATTACATAATTGAACAAGAAGAAAAAATGAACGTTCGTTTCTATCAATTTGCTAGCATTTTCACCGATGTTCCGCAACTGAATAAGCAAGTAAATAAACGAAAATGGCTTACAAATTGGATTGAACCTTTATTACATAAAAAGCAAGCAACTTTCTTCTATTTACATACACTAGCATTTTTACGTGGGAATGATTATTTCGGTATATATATTCGCTTAGGGTTAATCGGTGCTTTCGCCCTATACTTTATTCCAAATATATACGTAAAAGGTGCTATTGCTTACATCGTCCTATATATGATTTCTATGCAGCTCCGTTCCCTGTGGAAATATTTTTCAGGAAATATTATTGTAGCATTATATCCAATTGATACTGAAAAAAGAATGAATCAATTTCTTCGCTTAATCTTTATATTACTAAGCATTCAACTCATTGTATTTTCAATTGTTATACTCATTGCTACCGTACAATTTTTACATAGCCTTATCATTATGATTATCGGGTTACTCTGGATCAAATTTATTATTGTACCAAAAACGAAGCAACGCATTTCTTCGTTTTAACGAAAAGAATTATCTTAAAAGCCAAGGAGAAAATAAATTATCTCCTTGGCTTTTTTATTTTTCTTCCTCAAACAAGAATAACTGAAACAACCGATATTTTATGATTTTTACATACAAAAACGATAATACATGTTTACGTCCTAATAAAAAGGGTATTTATTAAATTAACAGGGCAAAGGAGGGGCCTATATTGTGAATAAAAAAATTGAACAACTGGAACAACACGTTACCAATAATCAATGCAAACATGCTTTAACAACAAACCAAGGATTAAAAATAGCCGAAGATGAATTTTCTTTAAAGATGGGCTTAAGAGGCCCAACCTTAATGGAGGATTTCCACTTTCGCGAGAAAATGACCCATTTTGATCACGAGCGAATTCCCGAAAGGATTGTTCATGCACGCGGAGTTGGCGCTCATGGTTATTTTCAGCTTTATGAATCGTTAGAAGCATATACGAAAGCAGATTTTCTTACCAATCCTTCAAAGAAAACACCTGTATTTGTACGGTTCTCGACCGTTCAAGGTTCTAAAGGATCCAACGACACAGTAAGAGATGTACGCGGATTCGCCACAAAATTTTATACAGATGAAGGAAACTATGATTTAGTGGGTAATAATATGCCAGTATTCTTTATCCAAGATGCTATTAAATTTCCTGATTTTGTCCATGCAGTTAAACCAGAACCACATAATGATATTCCTCAAGGAGCTAGCGCTCATGATACCTTTTGGGACTTTGTTGCGCATAATCCTGAGTCCACTCATATGGTCATGTGGCAAATGAGCGACCGAGCTATTCCGCGTAGTTTACGAATGATGGAAGGTTTTGGAGTTCACACATTTCGACTCATTAACGCAGAAGGAAAAGCCCATTTCGTAAAGTTTCACTGGAAACCTGCCCTTGGGGTTCACTCATTAGTGTGGGATGAAGCTCAAAAGATTGCTGGGAAAAATCCTGATTTCCATCGTCAAGATTTATATGAAGCAATTGAAAAAGGGGATTATCCGGAATGGGAGCTCGGATTACAGCTAATTCCAGAAGAAGATGAGCATACATTTGATTTTGATATTTTAGATCCAACGAAATTATGGCCGGAAGAAGAAGTTCCTGTAAAACTAGTTGGTAAAATGACATTGAACAAAAATGTTGATAACTTCTTTGCGGAAACGGAGCAGGTAGCTTTCCACCCTGGTCATGTCGTACCAGGTATTGATTTTTCAAATGACCCTCTTCTTCAAGGAAGATTATTCTCCTATACAGATACACAATTATCTCGTTTAGGAGGCCCTAATTTCCATCAAATCCCTATTAATCAGCCCGTATGTCCTTTTCATAATAATCAACGTGATGGTATGCATCAAATGCAAATTCATCGTGGTCAAACAAGCTATCATCCTAATGGCTTAAATGATAGTCAACCAGCAACCGTCCAAGCCGAACAGGGCGGATATGAGCATTATCAAGAAAAGATTGATGGACATAAAATTAGAGGCCGCAGTAAAAGCTTCCTTAACTTTTATTCGCAAGCTAAACTTTTCTACAATAGTATGAGCCCTATTGAAAAGCAACATATAAAAGAAGCTTTTTGCTTTGAAGTTGGGAAGTGTAAATCAAACATGGTGAAGGCAAATGTAATTGCTCTACTGAATCATGTTGATCGTCAATTAGCACAGGAGGTCGCTAACATTATTGGAGCTCCCTTGCCTAAGGAAAATCACGAAGTAAATTTAGATGCAAAATCACCTGCACTAAGTATGTCCAACACTATTTTTAAAGCTGATTCCAAAAATGTTGCAATTCTATTAAATGATGACCCAAGCATCTCCCTGCTATCCGAATGGATTCAAGCTTTTGTACAGCATCGCATTAACTATAGCATCATAGATAATAAAATTTATCAGTTCAATGATTCCATTAAAGTAACTGATACTTATACAACAACAGACTCCTCCCTTTTTGATGCAGTATTAGTGTTTAGTAGTGAGTCTGTCATTCACCCCCCTGTTTTAGAATTTGCAGAAACTACTTTTAAACATTTTAAACCGATAGCTCATGTCCTTAGTAATCCCCATGCTTTGGACCATATTAAGGTTAAACTGGATGGAGCAGGAGTTTACAACTTAACAAACACTTCAATTGAATCATTTATAGAAGGCATTGCCCAAGGACGATTCTGGAACCGATAATATAATGTAAGGAGCGGATTAGAATGAGTAAAAAAATTGCTATTTTAATAACGGATTATTTCGAGGACACAGAATACACAGAGCCAGTAGAAGCTTTTAAACAAAAGGGATATGAATTAAAAACTATTGAAATGGAAAAAGGGAAAACGGTACACGGTAAGCAAGGAAAAAGTGAAGTCGTCATTGATAAAAGTATTGATGATGTTTCTCCAGAGAACTTTGATGCCCTCTTCATACCAGGCGGTTTTTCCCCAGATATACTTCGTGCAGATGAGCGTTTTGTTCGCTTTAGTAAAGCATTTATGGATGCGGAAAAACCTGTTTTCGCTATTTGTCACGGACCTCAGCTACTCATCACTGCACAAACACTTGAAGGACGCGATGTGACTGGATATAAATCCATTGAGGTCGATTTGAAAAATGCCGGTGGAAATTTTCATGATAAAGAAGTCGTCGTATGCCAAAATCAGTTAGTCACAAGTAGACAACCGGAAGACATCCCCGCGTTTATTGAAGAATCGTTGCGTATATTAAGATAGCTACTTTGGTTAACCTCTTTTATTTGTATGAAAAACAAAATGTAATCAGTGGGGTTTTATTCATTCTCCACTGATTATTAGCCCTCACCAACTGGTCGTTTACAGGCAATCCGACCTCCACAAATAGCGGGATAAATAAAAAGAAGGGGATCCAAAAGTTCAGTTTTAATAATCTTTTGGATTTCCCCCTTTTCTCGTCCCAAAATTTCTTATCACTTTTCATAGGCAGTTCTCATATGGTGAAAATGACTATATAATTCCTATCCATAAGTTAAATAATGATTTCGCACATATATAAATACAAAAGATGGGAGCCTTATTTATGAATAACAGTCCACCTTCAACGCCCCCAAATCCAACAACAGCAACAACGAAGAATCGTGAAGTGAGCTTACAAACGTTACGCGTCATCGGACTTATTGTACTGATTAGTAGCTACATATTAGTCGCTCTTTCTGAAGTAAGCACATTAAAAAATCTTTTGCTACAGCCGAATACCACTCCAAATTTAGCTGAAGTTGATCCATTTTAAAAATTATATAAAAAGCGAGTCCCAGTATAACTGGTTCGCTTTTTGTATAGTGTTATCCAATCTGAGAAACATTTCTTTCATTCTCATACTTCTCTTTCCCAATCGCCTTCATAAATAATAAAATACTGCTCATACCAACGATAAAATATAGAGCACTCATGCCCCAAGATGCAATAAATGAACCTAGCATAACACCTAATGCCCCGTTCATTTTCGCCATTTGAAAGACCATCCCGTTAATCGCCATATAAGAACCTCTCGCCTCATTTGGTACCATATCTGCCATAATAGATTGACGTACTGGCACATACATCATCTCACCTACCGTTTGGAAAAGCCCTGCGATTAATAAGATCCATAAACTATTGCTCGTTCCGAGTATTGTAAATCCAATTGTATAAATGAATAAACCTACATATAAGATTTTCAAATCGTTGAAGCTTTTCAGCATTTTAATAAGAAGTGCTGAACATAACACAACTAAAATTGTATTCTCTGCAGAAATCCAGCTCAGCATGCGAATACCTGTTAAATCAAAAGTAAACCCATTCCCGAATAAAAAATGCACCGTTTCAAACTCCTTCTGCAAGCGTACCCCTAAATAATTATTAATTTGAAACTCTAAAGACAATGTACATATACTCGCTACACAAAAAATTAAAAACGCTCTATCTTTCATCACAACTTTATAACTATCTGCCATATCTTTTAATACATTTTTCTTCTCTACTGTTTTTCTCGCTACATACACTTCTTCCATATATATAGCCATCACATATAAAGTAATAATCGCAACAAGCGTTAATACGATAAACAATTGTAATCTATAGTTTTCAAATAATAATCCACCAAATATTGCTCCAATTGCAATTGATAAATTAATAGCCCAGTAATTTATGCTGTACATCACTTTTCGATTTTCCGGTGTACTCACATCAATTAACATCGCTTCAGTCGCTGGATTCATAAGTCCAGATCCTAAACTATTCACTAACATAAATACAAATGTTAACCACGGTGAATCTACGTAATCCGAATTTGCAACTCCCATACAAGCAATGGAGATGACTTGTATACTTTGACCGATAATCATTACTTTTTTGCGTCCAAGTCGATCGCCAACATATCCACCATATAAACCAATTACTAATGAAGCTATTACATTAATAAGTAGTAAAGCACCAGCAATCGCACTACCTAACTTGATTGAAAAATAAATCGCCATAAATGGAAAAATCATTGTGGACACAGTACGTGTTAAAAACGAAGTTATAATTCTAATTTTAATATTTCGATGCATACTCCAAAATCCCATTGTTTCCCCCTCCTTATGCTTACTTATTTTACTTTGAAAAAGAGGAAGAAAAAGGTTAGAATATTCTAAAGAGTTTCCCCTTTTATTATAGAAGGAAGTGTATATATGAAAATTATGGACTATTACATTAGACTAAGATTACATGCGCAAGATCAACAACATATCAGGAATAGCTTACAAGAATTAGCAGATACTTTATATTGCAGTACGAAAAACGTGAAGATTTTATTAAAGAAAATGAATGAGGAGCAATTAATTAAGTGGACACCAGGGAGAGGTCGCGGGAATAAAACGGAAATTATATTTGTACATAGTTTCGTAGAAGCGCTTGAATCCTATGCAGATGAACTGTTATCGCAAGAAAAATTAAAGGATGTTTTTCTTCTTTTAAAAGAACCCCTGCCTCCTGCACTTCATAAGAACATTGAAAGTAAACTTCATCAGCATTTTGGTTATACACCTTCAAATGATATGTATGACATATTAAAGATTCCTATATCAAGAAAGATATTCCCATTAGATCCGGCTTTTGTGGCTGTAACTACAGAGAGCCATCTTACTAGTCAAATTTTTGATACATTAGTCGTTTATAACGATGTCACTGAAAAAATGGAGCCACACATTGCGCATACGTGGGAATTAAGTGTAGACGGGCTTACGTGGACCTTTTATTTACGAAAGGATATTCATTTTCATAACGAAACAGTTTTAACTTCTAAAGATGTACAATTTTCATTTGAAAGACTAAAAGAAGTTCATTCCCCTTTCGAATGGTTAACAGAAGAAATTGTTCAAATTGAAACACCCTCACCACTGCAAATTCGATTTCATTTAGCAAAACCCAACCTTTTTTTCTTACACTATGTAAGTTCCATGCAACTAGCAATTTTGCCGCGTGATGCGAGTATCGAAAATCATCATTATATAGGTACTGGACCTTTCAAGCTTGCTCATTACTCTGAAGATAATATCGTACTCGAAGCGTTCACTCATTATTTTAAAGAGCGCGCGTTATTAGACCGTATTGAATTTTGGGGTATTCCTGATCATGTACAAATCGATGCTGATTATGAACTACCAAATGAAGAAGAAAATGAAAGACATAATATACAAATAGAAGAAATAGGTTGTATTTATGCTGGCTTCAACTTTACAAAACCTGGTCCCCATCACGACATTTACTTTCGAAAGGCTTGGAGAGAACTATATGATGTTGAAACGATACTTCGTACCATAGAAGGAAGACGAACAATTGCTGCATCAAGTTTTTTCCCTGAAAGAAGTCGCCAAGCTTCTAAAAGATCTCACTCTTTAGAAAAAGCAAAAGAGTATTTAAAAAAGAGCACCTATAATGGAGAAACGATACATATTTACTTCTTCGCATTTAAAGATAGTGCAAATGATGCACATTTCTTAAAAGGACGGTGTGAACAAGTAGGATTACACGTAGAACTTCACCCATTTCTCGTTTCAGATTATATGAATCGTTCTATCGATCAACATGCCGATATTATTTTCATGGGAGAAGTGTTTGCTGCCGATCATGAACTTGCATTCTTAAATGTATTTAAAAATGCAAGCTGCTTCGTAAGCCGTTTCATGGACCCGCACTATGAAAAACAAATTAACTGTTTGATAGATACATTTTTATTAGAAGAAAATAAAGAGAAACGCTATGAGCTCATGTATGAGATCGAAGAATTTTTACAAGCAGAACACATCATTTTATTTAACTATCACGTTTTAAAAAGAAAAACATACCCTTCTTCTTTAAAAAATGTAACAATTGATTCATTCGGCTGGGCAAATTTTGCGAAGTTATGGATACAGCCATCCACGTATTAAATTATGTGAGCTTTTATAAAAGGAGAAAAACATGAAACGCAACCTAGAAAAAAGGCTTTCCTATCTATACACAGGTGAGTTATTTTCAGTCATTACTTTTATTTTCACAAGTTACTTACTTAATTATATTTATCCTACGTTACATTTATATTCCCTGTATTCTTTTTGGGTCTCATTTCTTATTTTAGAATTTATCTTATTACAAGGAACAATTTACTGGTACGTAAAGTGGAAACGATTAAAAAAAGAGAACACATCTGTTACGCCTATTAGGATGATTCAATATTTAAAAACACTTAAAAAGCTAAATATAGCATTAATTATCACGGGATTTACTACGTTTACTATTGATTTTATAATTTGGTATCCCCACTTACCTTTAGGCGGGCTATCATTCACTCTATTTATTTATATTTTTGCATTACTTGAGTACATTAACTATTATCATACTGAGCTTTCATACGATAACATCTCTGATATAAAACATTTAATCAAATCAAAAAAACTAAAACAGTCCTGTATAAGTAAAGATTTTCAACGTATTTCATAAAAGAGAAGGTACTACATCTTTAGTAGTACCTTCTTGCGCACAAAGATGCAAACTATTATTTAATTACTCTATCTAAATGATCATTCAAGTTCAATAAATACTGCTCAATATTCGGATGCTTCACCACATCATAGCAAGCAAAACTCTTTAACGGACTCATCCCAAGAAACTTCTGCACCCGGTGTAAATGACTAAGCGTTGATTCTAAACTTTCCCCTTCAAAGAACTTCGTCTTATCTCCAAATGATTTTTCAGGTGCATTCCAAGTTGTAGAGAACATATATTGCTTCTCTGTTAATAAACCACCTGCGCCATATTCATCTGCGCCTTCAAAGAACAAACCGTATTCATATACTTCATCCATATACGTTTTAAGTAATCCCGGAACACTGAACCAATAAATCGGTGTTTGATAAATCACAACATCCGCCCATAAAAACTTATCTTGTTCTTCTTTTATATTGTAGCCATCTTGAATCGTTGTTGTTTTCACATGATGATTCTCGCTTAATACCGTTACCATATGATCCACTAACGTTTTATTTAATCGTCCTTCCTTTGTACCGTATTTTTCATGTCCATTTATAATAAATATATTTTTCATCGTTTTTCTCTCCCCTACTCTATTCCTCACTTATTAACCCAAGTTGCTGTTTCAACGTAAGATTATCTTCCAAATGCCAATCTTCCGTTATCTTTCCGTCTTTCACATGCAAAATGTCTATTGCAGAAAAGCTAATATTTTTACCGTTATGCGTTCCTGTAAAAGAAAGACGAGCTGTTACTTTATCACCAACAACTAATAAATCTTCAATCTCGCAATGTATATTAGGAACGACTTTACGAAAATTTTGCGCTGCAAATTTTAACCCTTCAACACCTTGTGGTCGCCCTTTCGGCAACGTATTATCGAAAAAATCTTTCGTAACAGTCTGCGAAATAAGCTCCTCTTTACCTGTATCCCAAAATGCGTAAAAACGCTGAGCTGCATGAACCATTTCGGTCGCTTCCATTTTACTTAGTGAAGGATCGATTGTCATTGTTTTTGCCTTTGGCATTTCTTTTAATAACTGGACTCCAGTTTTTTCTTCCACACCGCATGCTACAAGTACAATACAAACAACAAACAAACTAAGGAATCCAAACAACTTTTTTATCCCCATGAAAATCACCACCTCCTCATCTAAACCCTTTGTATTTCGTATTGCTATTGTATATGCACTAACTTCCTTTATGGAAGTAGTGATATTTTTTTCATATAGTTACCAAAAGTATAGTTTTGTGATACTATAAAGCAAATTCATTCAAAAAATTTTATGGAGGCTAGTTCCATGAACAATATAGATCCAGTTGAATTAACGAAAGGGTTACCTGGCATACCTTGTCCTATCGCTAAAACGCTTGATGTAATTAGTACAAAATGGACATTTTTAATCATTCGCGATCTTCTTATCGAAGGAACATTACGCTTTAGTGATTTACAAAAATCAATGGATGGCATTAGTCCGAAAACATTATCGCTTCGACTAAAAGAATTAGAAGCTCAAGGGATTATAACGAGAAAAGTATATCCAGAAGTTCCGCCTCGTGTAGAGTACACATTAACGGATAAAGGAAAGCAATTAGAGGGGATTTTTATTGAATTAAAACGGTTTGGATTAAGTTTATAAAACAAAAACCCCTTACCGTCGTAAGGGGTTTTATTACTTCGCAAAACTTTCAGCTAACTGTTTCTCTCTCCACATAAATGTAATACCGAGACCAACTATTAAAACAACTCCTGAAAATGCATATGGATAATGAATATTCATATCAAATAATATTCCGCCCATCGCTGGTCCTGCTATATTTCCTAAACTCGTATAAGTCGAGTTCATACCAGCAACGAATCCTTGCTCTTTTCCAGCTGCTTTTGATAAAAACGTCGTTAAAGCTGGACGAAGTAAATCAAATGCAAGGAAAATAAAGCACGTAACGAGAAGTACAATCCAATAATTAAAGACAATAGTTGAAACGAATGCTAATACTGCACCTACAATTAAACAGATTTGAATTAACACTTTTTCACCAAACATATCAACTAATTTTCCAAACATAAATACTTGCACAACTACCCCAAAGATTGAACTAATTGTAATAATTGCCGCAATATCTTTCGGTGTGAACCCAAACTTATGATCAGAAAACAGACTAAACACAGTTTCATACGCTGATAGACCGAATGCAAGTACAAATACGATAATAAATGCAATTGCATACATTGGATGTAACGATTTCTTTAAATCCCCAATAAAACTTGATTCTTTCGTATTAGAAGAAATCTCTGCAAGCTCTTCTTTCGTTAATGGTTCTTTTAAAATAAAGATCGAAATCACACATGCTACAAAGGCAATTACTGCTGCAACGAAAAACGGCACACGTATACCGTATTCTGCAATAAATCCGCCAATTCCAGGCCCTATAATAAATCCGGTACTAATTGCCGCAGACAAGTATCCCATTGCCTTTGGACGTTCCTGCATAGATGTAATATCAGCAACATATGCCGTAACACCAGGCATAATAAATGCAGCACTAATTCCGCCTAACACCCTCGCTGCATAGAGCATCCATACATCTGTTCCTAATCCAAAAAGAAGCTCTGAAACACCAAAAATAAATAATCCAATGATTATCATTTTCTTCCTACCATAAAGGTCGACCCAGCGACCTGTAATAGGTGAAGCAATAAGCTGAGCCATTGCAAACACTGCAACGAGATAACCCATCGTCTTCCCTGTTAAACCCATATCATTCATAAAGGACGGCATAACCGGAATGATTAATCCAATCCCTAAAAAAGCAATAAATATATTACTCAAAAGAATGACCAACACCATCTTTTGTTCTTTTATCGGTTTCTTCACTTTTTAACACCTCTTCCCGTAAATTCCTCTCAAAAAATAATGCCCAAGAAGCTTTTTCTTTATCCTGCTCTTTGTGGGCTAATAATGAGTGGAGATGCTCCACTCATTAGAATTTCACTCTATCCTTCCACACATACATAAGTATTAGATGAATGACTATCATTCAGTTTTCCTCAAAAATGAACCTACCTTTTCAGACAGGTTCATCCCACTATTTCTTTATATGTAGTGCATGTGTTAAAAAATCTAGTACTTCTGCCTTTTGTAGCTCGACTTGCTCATCATCTTTATGATCATATAAATAAACTTGTTCCGCTGCTGATTCAACAAGAGCAATAAATAACTTCGCTGTTCGCTCTGCGTGTACTGACTCACGAATTTCACCGGCTTCTTTCGCCTCACTTAAAAATTCACTTAGCCACATATAAAGAGGCTCATACACAGCTTCCCATTCTTTTATATGTTCTGTAGATGCAAGACCCGCATACATTAAAGCTTGTATTTCACGATATTCCTCTATGAAGTGAAACACCGCATCTATTACTTGCGTAACTTTACTTGAGAAAGGCGCATCGTTTTGCACTTTTTCTTTCACTGCAAGTATCATCTTTTCAACCATCACTTCTGCTATTGCAGGCATAACAGATAACTTAGAAGGAAAATATAAATAGAAAGTTCCTTGTGCAATGCCAGCCAATTTCACGATATCAGAAATCTTCGTTTTTTCAACGCCCTTTTCCTGAAACACTTCAATCGCTGCATAGACAATTTTTTCTTTTTTATTCATCATCTAAACCCTTTCAAACACGTATTGAATGACTGTCACTCATTTTATAAGATAATTGATTGTACTGTCAATGATAGTGAACTCTAAGAGGAAATCATTTTTTAATATTAAAAATCTCCTAACAAACCATTAGGAGATCAAATGTAGTATATCTTTACGAAAGAGCCTTTAATCCTGTCACTCCGCATACAATAAGAGCCACACTAATGATACGTGCTTTACTTTTCGATTCACCAAACAGGAACATGTTTAATAAAACGGCACCTGCTGTTCCAATACCAATCCAAACCGCATACGCGACACTTACTTGTAAGAATAAGAACGATGTATACAAGAATGCGAAAGATGTAGCAAAGCCACCTATATAAATTGCACCATTTGCTAACGTCTTATCTTTACTATACATTTTAAGACCGATTACACCGACTATTTCACTAATTGCAGCACAAAATACGAAAAACCAACCCATCTTTAAGCAGCTCCTTCCATAGTTTCTTCTTTATTATCAGCTAGCTTTAAACCGATAACTCCGGCTACAACCATCATGATAAAGAATAATTTCCCTACACTGAAACTGCCGCCAAAAAGAAATACATCCATTAAGAACGTACCTACCGTACCAGCTCCGGCGAACACAGCATATACAGTCCCTGTTGCAAGATGTTCACACGCTTTAGAAAGGAAGTGAAAATCGACAGCAATAACTCCTAAAATAATTATCCAATGCCACCACGTATTAGCCGTATTAAAACCAAACACCCAAAAAATTTCAAAGATACATGTTAATATGACATATAACCAAGCTTTATTTTTCATACCTCTCACCTCTTATGACTGACTATCAGTCATTTTTGTTTTAAAAAAATATACTCTTTCATCCCTACTATATATAAACAACTATCATCCTCATTTACCATTTATATTTGTTCCGTTTTCAAACTAACTACATCCTGCCACAAAAAATGACTGAATGTCATTCATATGTATTGTACATGAATATTTTAAAAACTGTCAATATCGAAAAGTTATTTAAAAATTTATTTCATCCGATTTGTATATTTCCTAATAATCTGTCAATACTGCTAGTAACATAATATTTTCTCCACTCCCCCTTGGAGAGATCCCTTAAATAGAGCAGTTAGCTTTTGCTAGCTGCTCTTTTTTCTTTTGCTTCACCCAACATACCGAATCATCGCCACCTCATCACAATAATCAACTTTTGGACAATGTCTACAATCAATCCATACTTTCTCTGGTAATGCATCTCTATTCACAAAATCAAATCCGCACTTTTGAAAAAATTCCGTTTCATAGGTTAGAGAAATAACTCTACTCACTTTTATTTTCGCTGCTTCATTCATGACATGATTCACTAACATACGTCCGATTCCTTGCCCTGCATATGTATGCGAAACGACTAATGATCGAACTTCTGCAAGGTCCTCCCCTAACACATGTAAACCAGCAACTCCAACGATGTTCTCTCCTTCTTTCATAACATATAAACACTGTAAATATTGATAGAGAGATAAAAGAGAACGTGGTAAAACCACTCCTTCTTTTGCATAAACTTCAATAAGACTATAAATTCCTTTCACATCACTCGTAACCGCATTACAGATTTTCATATGCTATCCCCTTACCCCTGATATTAATATTTATAACTCAAAATGAATTTTAATACATAATTTTATATAATAATACATCTCTCCTTTCTCCCCGTCAATCACTTTTCTTAACCTTACACAAACAAAAAAACCAAGCAATCTAATCGATGCTTGGTTCCTCATTTCGTATCGGCAATACCGTCGAATATTTAATTTCACGAAGTGCCAAACTCGTTTGTATCTTTGTAATACCAAGCTTATTCAGCTTTCTAATAAACTGCTCTAATTCTTTACGATCACGATTTGCAACCTTTAATAAATAATCATACTCCCCTGTTAAACAGTGACATTCTAACACTTCAGGCATTGACTCTAATTCTTTTTCCAACACCTCAAGTTTATCCGATTGATGAATATTCGTACTCATAAAAATGAAGCATAACAAATCAAAACCAAGTTTTTCTTGATTTAAAATGGCTACTTGCTTATCAATGAACCCTTCTCCATCTAATCTTTTTATTCTTGCATGCATCGCAGCCGGTGATAAATTAACGCGTCGCGCAAGCTCTGCATTACTTACATGTGACTCCTTCTGCAATATATCTAAAATTTGTACATCTAAATCATCCAACACTTTAATAACAGACGACTCCATTATAATTCCCCCTTTTTTCTTACCGATGATTCTTCGAAAAAACACCTTATAACTTATATAAAACTGAATATTTTTCTTCAAATGGTATTCATAACAAAATATTTTATCGACTTTTATCCATTATACAAAAGAATATATTACACAATAAAGAAAAATGCTAAAATTATTTACAATTCACATTGATTACAACAAAGGGGATTTTAGTATGCCTTATTTTTATGTCTTTTTACTATTATTAACGAGTTTATTATGGGGAGGAAATTTCGTCGTTGGAAAATCGCTCGTTAATCATGCGTCGCCGATGACACTTACAAACTTAAGATGGATGATTGCCATCGTTTGTTTATTACCGATGGTTTGGTTTAAAGAGAAGAAAATCATTCCACCACGTGCTGCCATACTTCCTTTAATACTAATGGGGATTTCAGGGGTCGCTCTTTTTAACATTTTTCAATTTTTAGCACTAGAAAAAACATCTGCAACAAATGTAGGACTTATTTCTACATTGAACGCAATTTCAATTGCACTATTTTCAGTATTATTTCTAAAAGAAAAAGTAAATACACTTCAAATTCTATCCATGATTCTTTCATTCTTCGGGGTTATCCTCGTCCTATTAAAAGGTGATTTCTCACTATTATTTTCGCTACATTTTAATAGCGGAGATTTATGGATGATTGCGGCAGTTTGTATTTGGGGAATGTATTCTGTTTGCAGTAAGTGGGCAACAAAAACAACTACACCACTTATGGCGACATTATATTCTGGTATTTTCGGCGTTATTTTATTACTGCCATTTAATATAGGGAGTTTCACTGTTTCAAATATAAATACTTCTTTCATCACATCACTTTTATATACTGGACTTATTTCAACAGTACTTTGTATGGTATTTTGGAATATTGGCGTACAAAAATTAGGAGCAACTACATCAGGGATTTTTCTAAACTTCAATCCGATTTTCACAGCTATTTTAGCATTCCTGTTCCTCGGAGAAGAATTAACTTGGATACAAATTTTAGGGACCATTATCGTTGTGACAGGATGTTATTTATTTTCCCATTTCAAAACTGTTGTTGTTCAGCCAACTAGAGCTTTAATGCGAAAACATTCTTAATCAAAAAACATCGCCACCAAAGTGGCGATGTTTTTATTTACGTTTCATTTCTTTCACATACTGCTTTTCTTCTTCTGGCGATAAACGTTCTGTTGCCTTTCCAGTATCACCACCTTGAATTTCCCACAAAAAGTTATGCTCCTCAACCGTTTGTGAGAAATCCCCTTTCTCCCAGCGCTCTAAAGTGGCAAGTAGCTTTGACTTATGTTTAAAATTTGTACTGCTTTCTACTGCGGTCTTCGCACTACGAATTTCCTTATTTGTCATTTCAATAAATCCCCATTTTTCAGAGGATTTCACTTTTTGATGTACCATCCTATGCATGGTAGAAATAATTTCATCTTCACTAAATTGTGGCTTCTCTTCCTCAACTTTCTTTTCCTGTTGGCCCATTACTTTTTGTGTTTTAAGACTCTTCTCCTCTTCCTCTATATAATTAAGAAGTTTAGTAGTACCGAATACAGCCCCTATCACAATTACAATCATTGTAATTGTCCCTATTATCCATTTTTTCATATTATGTACTCCCCATTCCCCTAATAATCACATAAACAAATGGAATCGCCTGGGCACAGTCGATTCCATTTGTTTCCTTATTTCATTTTAAACCTTCATTGCTTCTCGTACAATATAACTATCCACATATTGCTTGAATTTTACAATTTTTCCGTTCTCAAGTTGCCATACATGAACAAATTCTGCTTTAAATGATTTTCCCGTTTCTTTATAAACGCCAGAATACATACCTTCAGCAATAATTACATCTTTTCCGCTTACTTCATGATATGTATTTACACTTGCCTTATAATCATCCCATTCTGATCCTAAACGACCAAATACATTTTCCATTATTGCTTCTACACCTATATAAGTTCCCCCGTACGGGAATCCTTCTGCCTCTGTCCATTCCACTTTTTCAGAGAAGGCTTCTGCTAAATGCTTTGCATTCGAAGAAGCGGATCCTTCATACGTGCTTTGAATAATTTCTAAATTTGATTTAGGCATATTACTTCCTCCTGTTTTATTTATTTTTACACAAGTTGTAACACAAACAGTTACAACTTGTGTAAAAAAATATTTAAATTGTTTCATTCTTAATCTATATGTTGTAATCATTATAGTTACAATCATTCTTCAAGTCAACAATTTATAAATAAGTTTACTTCGTTTTCATTACTTTCTCTTTTAAGAAACGATCTACATATCCTTCTGCTTTTACAACAAATAAATACGCACCCATTGATAATAATGCAAGGTCTAATTCATATCCTGGATTCTTTCCATCTCCTAATAATCCTGCCGCTCCATTTACCTTTACGATAGCTCCAGCTAAAATAAGAGCGAATAACAATCCTACATATCGTACACCTAAACCGATAATTAATAATATACCACCAACTAATTCAACTGTTGCTACGCCATATGCAAGGCCACCTGGTAAGCCGATGCTTGTAAACCAGCCTGCTACGTTATCGATACCTGATTGAAACTTCGCTAAGCCGTGTGCAAAGAATGTCACTCCTAATACGATACGAATAATTAAATTCCCAATATATTGATTCATTTTTTTCTCTCCTTTTTGTTTTGTTATGGTAAACTTTTATTTACAAGTCAAAACAATACGGTATTTCATTTCATTCGTCAAATACTTTTTTAACCAAAACAAAAAACATTATCCCTTTTACGGATAATGTTTTCTTACAAAGTAGCGCTAATTCAAGCTTTTACTCTATCGCACAAAAAAGTTGAAACATTTTTCCAGCGCCAACAAACGGCAATAAAGACAAGTCTTCTTCTACAACCATGCCAACGACGTTCACTTTCTCATCTACAGGCAAATCATGTGTGGCAACTTGCATCTCCCCAGCATATCTACCGTACAGTTCATTATCAATTGTAATGCTACCTTTCTTTCTTGAAATGGTATGCATCGGCTGTAACATCACTTTATGTTCTTCTCGTGATTCTACAGACCGAATGACATCACGAGCCGGATCTAGTCTATTTGTATGCACTCTCTCCACCACTTTTAATACTTCTTTATCACATATAAACGATTTGTACCGCAGCGGAATAATCCCTCTACTCGCACTCGCTATCTCTTGTACACTTTCTAGACTTCCGCTTATATCTCCAATTAACACCTTATCTACACCACAATCTTGTACAAGTTCTAAGTACGCTTCCAGCGGTCGCATATAACGATGTTTTTCTAAAGTTGGTAAGCCTTCATTTAACGGACCACGTTTTTCCCCATCTCCCGGAATAAATGCCATCGTTTTTATCCCGCACTCATGTAAGTATTGGTTTTGTTTTTGCAAGAAAGACTTTGCTAGTCCTGTTTCTGGACGCGGGTAAAAATTATGCCACGCTTCTACATTCTCTACTCGTATATTTTCTGAAAGTAACTCTTTCCAAAAGGAATCTGTAATCGTACTCGCATTTAAAGCTACTTTCATTTTATGAGATACGCGTGCAATTTCTTTCGGCGTGATGCCATAATCCATTCGTAAACCAGTAATGCCCCAGTCTACTAACTCTTCCATATTTTCGTACGTCATACCTAAATGGTGTAGCGATTTTGGAGAAACATCGACCATTAATTCCATTTCATTTTCAAGAGCTTGCTTCCCAAGTATTTGAATTAACTCTTTATACGTACCAGGATCATCCTCCGGTATATGAAGTGATGTAAAAATAGATGAAAACCCGTTTTCCTTCGCCACTTTTAGCCATTCTTCTTGCTTTTTTACTCGTTCTTTTGAAAGATAAATTGAAACTCCTATCATATGAATCTCCCTTTCTATGAATAGAAAAAGAGAAAGGAATCCCTTTCTCTATATGTTTTCTGCCATTTCTTCTTTGAATCCGAAGAAGTACGTAAAGATAAATCCGAAAGTATATGCCACTACTAATCCAAGGAAATATAATAAATACTTATTATCAGCAATTAACGGAATTAATGATAATCCTGATACACCAATTCCAAGTGCAGCTGTTTGCATAACTGCTTGGAATGCACCGCCGACAGCTGCCCCTAAACAAGCAGTGAGAAACGGTTTCCCAAGTGGTAATGTAACCCCGTATAATAACGGTTCACCAATTCCTAAGAACCCAACTGGTAATGCACCTTTAATTACGTTACGAAGTCGTTTGTTTTTTGTTTTTACAAAAATCGCAATGGCTGCTCCTACTTGCCCAGCACCAGCCATTGCGAGTACTGGTAATAAAGGTGTTACGTGCGTTTGATTAATAAACTCCATGTGAATTGGTGTTAAACCGTGATGCAATCCGACCATAACGAGCGGTAAAAATGTTCCAGCAAGCACTGCTCCCGCAAACGCGCCGCCAATATTTAAAATGCCATTAATTCCGCTAGTAATTCCTTCAGATAAGAAACCGGCTACCGGCTGAATTGCCAACATCGTTACGATACTCACCACTAACACAGTAATGAGTGGTGTCACGATAATATCAACTGCATTTGGTACTGCTTTTCGAACTTGTCTTTCCACTACAACCATAAGCCACGCTGCAAAAATAACTGCAAATAATCCGCCCCGTCCGGGTACGAGCGCTTCACCGAATAATTTCACATTCGCCATCGCCGGGTTAAAAATTAAAATACCAGCAATTGCCCCAAGAACTGGTGTCCCGCCAAACTCTTTCGCTGTATTCCAACCGACTAAAATCCCTAAAAATGTAAAGATACCGCCGCCAATGAGTAGTAACATTTGTAGCCACGTTGCATTCGGGTCAGCACCTGCGTTTTTCGCAAAGTTAGCAACCCCGTTTATAATACCTGATGCAACAAGACCCGGAATTAACGGAATAAAAATACTTCCTATTTTTCTTAAAAAGTTTTTCACTGGTGTATTATTTTTCTTCTTAATCTCTGACTTCATCTCTTGCCCAAGATCTTCAAGATGATGATCTGCCACTTCACCGATTCGGAGTCCTGTTAAACCTTCCATTTCAGCTGCTACTTTATTTACTGTCCCTGGCCCAACAACAACTTGAAGCGTCTCATCTTCAATAACACCCATAACCCCTTCAACCTTTTTCAAAAGGTCCATGTTTACTTTACTTTCATCATGAAGTGTTAATCGCAGTCTCGTCATACAATGAGCAATGCCACGAATATTTTTTACTCCCCCAAGTTGCTCTGAAATTTCTTTCGCCATTCTCTCTTCTTTCCTCATAATAGAATCCCCCTCCCTATTATTTTATAGTGCCTTCTTCACAAACCCTTTCGCTTCTTTTAATTTCTTCAGTGCTTCCCCATACTCACACTGCAATAACACCATAACAATCGCAGCTTTCACGTTACGTTCTGCTTTCTCATAATGCTCTGCTGCTACTTCATAACTAGCGCCTGTCGCTTCCACAATAATTCGTTTTGATCGTTCTACTAGCTTTTCATTTGTAGACTGAACATCTACCATTAAGTTTTTATATACTTTCCCCACACCAATCATAGAAGCTGTTGAAATCATATTCAGCACTAATTTTTGCGCTGTACCAGCCTTCAAACGCGTTGAGCCTGTTAAAATTTCTGCGCCTGTTTCTACTTCTACATTTAGTTTTGCATATTTACTTATTTCAGCATTTTTATTACAAGAAATACTCGCCGTGCTCGCTCCCACGCTATGCGCGTATTTCAAGCCACCAATGACATAAGGAGTTCTACCACTTGCCGCAATTCCAATCACAGTATCTTTCTCGTTTAATCCAATACTTTTTAAATCTTCTTCTGCTAACTCTTCGCGGTCTTCGGCACCTTCCACCGCTTTAGTAAACGCTTTCAAACCACCTGCTATAAATCCCTGCACCATTTTATCATCTGTGCCAAATGTCGGCGGACATTCCACTGCGTCCAAAATACCTAAACGACCACTCGTACCAGCCCCAATGTAAATTAAACGTCCCTCTTCTTCAAAAGATTGAATAACAGCCTCTACAACCTTTTCAATTTGTTCTATCTCTTTTTCAACTGCTAATGCAACAGTTCGATCTTCTTCATTCATACTTTTTAAAACTTCTTTTATGCTCATCTCGTCTAAATTCATCGTCTTCTCATTACGATGTTCTGTCGATAAATTCTCTAACATATTACCACCCACTTTGAAATTTAATTTCATACTTTTATTATAACTTTAAGAAATTTAAAATCAATATTACTTTATTATTTTATGAAATTTAATTTCTTTTCATGACGAATTTATGTCAGTACAAAAAAAAGATGGGTTTCCCCATCTTTTCATTTTAACTTCCGTAACCTCAAAGCTTCTTCTCTTGTCTCCATAAATTGATCCAACACTTTATTACCAATACGATTAAAAGTAATCACATATAAAGCATCTATCATATTCAATTGTGTCATTCTTGAAGCAATACTCGCAATACGATGATCTTGTTCTACATCTGGCATACAAAGACGGATGTCTGCCTCTTTATATAACGGTGATGATTGATCAAGCTTCGTAATCGCAATAACTGTTGCACCTTGTCTCTTCGCATATTGCGCCATTTCAAGTACATCTTTCGTTCGACCAGATGTTGAAATCGCCACAAATATATCGCCTTCTTTTAAATTTGTCACAAGCGGCAACATCATATGAAAATCAGATAGCATCATTGCAGTAAATCCGAGCCTTGTAAATTTATAAGCCCCGTCCATCGCTGGGGTAGCTGATCCGCCTACTCCGTAAAATATAATTTTATCCGCATTTACAATACGATCTGCAGCTTTCTCAAGCTCCTTCTTATCAATAGCAGTAACGCTCGCCTCAATTGCAGCTTTATTCACATATGTAACTTTATTAAACAAGTCATACGGTCCATCTTCCGTATTCATTACTGAAAAATCGTTAATATTATAATCAGCAATCGTTAATTCGCGAACGAGCGCTATTTTAAATGCTTTAAAACTTCCAATTCCAATCGACTTACAAAAGCGAACAACACTCGCCTCACTTGCGCCTGCATTCGTTGACACTTCTTTCGTCGTTAAGTTCGGAACAATCTCTGCATTCTCCATTATGTACATGGCAACCTTCTTTTCAGCTGGTGAAAATTGATCCATATTACTTTCAATTTTAAATAGTAATGTAGAAGCTTTCACTATTTAACCTCCACTTCTTACGGTTGCGTATATTCTCTAATCTCTTTTGTATCATAAAGATAAAAACCATCATTATCCGGTGGATGGTGAACAATTACAGTTCGATCCCCTTTTTTATATGACGTTATTTCACCTTCAGATTGCTGTTTTTCCCAACCACCTATCCAAACTGCAAAGTCAGGTACAAAAGCAGTGTACTTATAGTCTTTCGGGTTTTCGTCTTCTACATAGAAAGAAAAAATAGAAACCGGAAAATCTTTCACTTTTGATTCTTTCCATGCAGTAAATGGTATGCACAACAACAGGAATATCATTACACCTATAACCTTCCCCTTTGTAACCTTCACACTTCCCTCTCCTTGCCCACATCATATACATAGATTTTACCATACTTACAAACCTTCTATGCTACAGGATCATTGCTTTTTAGAATAAAAAAAGAGCTTATCTACATCAGATAAGCTCTTCTCCTCTATACAAAATACTTCTTCAAAAGCGGCGGCGTAATAATCGTCGTCAATATAACAACAATAACAATCGCTGTGAAATTTTCTTTCGCTAATAGATTCGCCGTAAGTCCATTTGCTGCGATGATAAGTGCTACTTCTCCGCGCGACACCATTCCCGCACCGATACTAATAGAAGATTGTAAGTTGAATCCTGTTAGTCTTGCTCCTAAACCTGATCCGATTAACTTTGTGAAGATCGCAACGAGCGTCATGATGATAATGAACCAAAGCTGACTTCCGATACCTTGAAATGTAATTTCCATTCCAATACTTACGAAGAAAACTGGTACAAATATCGCATAAGCAATCGGTTCAATTTTATGTTCTACTTCGTGCTTATACTCTGTTTGAGAAATGGCAATTCCGGCTGCAAATGCTCCAATAATACCTGCAATCCCCATCATTTCACTGTAATACGAAAAAGAGAAACAAATAATAAGAGCCGAGCTAATTAACGCTTCTGTTACACGAAGTGGCACAAGCATTTTCATAATCCACGGAACAACTTTCCATGCGATAAAAACAATGCTAACAAAGAAAATAATTTTCTTTACGATAACAAGTGTTATATTCACATCTTGTGTTCCTAAAAAACTCATCACAAAAGCTAATAAAATAACGACGATGACATCATCAAATACAGCTGCACCTAAAATCGTTGTACTTTCTCTCGTATTCATTTTCCCTAAATCACGTAACGTTTGCACCGTAATACTAACTGACGTTGCGCAAAGTAATAAACCTAAAAAAATCGCATGAGATTGCATCAATCCAAACAACAATCCTGTTACATAACCACCGATGAAAGGAAAAATAATTCCACCAGCCGCTACTGCAAATGATGATTTCAAATTCCGATTTAACTCTTCTAGATCTGTTTCAAGCCCCGCCATAAACATAAGGAGTAAAACACCAATCTCACTCAATTCATCAATTAGTTCAGAACTATTAATAATACCAAGTACAGCCGGACCGATAATAATACCAACAAGTAACTTACCAAGTACAGAAGGCTGGCCGAGTCTCACGCTAATATCACCAGCTAATTTCGTACAAAGTAAAATGACGACAAGTTCAAAATAAAATAACATAGCATCTTCTCCTACTTTATAAAGTGAAACTTTTATGAGTGGGTTTTTTCACTCTGTTAACCCTCGTCCATTCCTGCAAGTAGTTTCTCCTATTCATCCGCATTTTATTTGTCATATTTTTATTTGACAAAATATTCTGAATTATATTAAGATTAATCCAGCAATTTTAAAAAACTACGCACCATAACTGTACCTCCATTTACTTACATACTCTTTTCTAGTGGGCTCATACTATATTCGCAGTTATGGAAATGAAAAAACGGGGGGAGAGTCCAAAGTGAAGTCATTATTACGAAAAAAACCGCTTAGTACTGAATCACCACGGCAATTAGAGAGAACATTGACCGCACTTGATTTAACGTTTTTAGGAATTGGCGCCGTAATTGGGACAGGGATTTTTGTATTAACAGGTATTGTCGCAGCAAAACATTCTGGTCCTGGTATTATGCTATCATTTCTTATTGCTGCATTTACTTGTGCTTGTGTAGCCTTTTGTTATGCCGAATTTGCTTCTTCTATTCCTGTCTCAGGAAGTGTGTATACTTACGCATACATGACAGTTGGAGAAGTCGTCGCCTTCATCGTCGGCTGGTGTTTAATGCTCGAATATTTACTTGCAGTCGCAGCAGTAGCTGTCGGTTGGTCTGGTTATTTACAATCTTTACTACAAGGATTTAACATCCATCTGCCCGCCATAATCGCTTCGGCCCCTGGCGTAGGAAAAGGTGGTCTCATCGATTTACCAGCTGTTTGTATTTTACTACTCATTACTGGTCTTTTAAGCTTTGGTATACGCGAAAGCGCACGCATTAATAATATTATGGTTCTTATCAAGTTAGCTGTTATTATCGCCTTTATCGTAGCAGGCGCAAAATATGTAAAACCTGAAAATTGGACACCGTTTATTCCATTCGGATACGACGGTATTATTACTGGGGCTGCCACTGTGTTCTTCGCCTTCTTAGGATTTGATGCAATCGCAACCGCTGCAGAAGAAACGAAAAAACCACAGCGTGATTTACCAATTGGCATTATCGGTTCCCTTCTCATTTGTACCGTTTTATATATGATTGTATCTTTCGTTTTAACAGGTATGGTTCCGTATACACAATTAGACGTTTCTGATCCAGTTGCGTTTGCTTTACATTTCGTTGGTGAAGATGCCATTGCAGGATTACTCGCTGTTGGGGCAATGACTGGAATGACAACCGTTCTCTTAGTCGTTATGTATGGACAAGTTCGCGTTTCGTATGCGATGAGCCGCGACGGTTTACTTCCAAAAGCGTTAGCACGTGTGAATAAAAAAGTAAAAATCCCTTTATTAAACACGTGGATTACTGGCGTTGTGTCGGCTTTATTAGCAGGACTTTTAGACTTACATGTATTAGCTAACTTAGTGAACATCGGTACGTTAACAGCCTTCACATTCGTTTGCTGCGCTGTACTTATTTTACGAAAAACTCATCCTGACTTAAAACGCGGATTCCGTGCACCTTTCGTACCTGTATTACCAGTTGTTGCAATTCTTTGCTGTTTATATTTAATGATCAATTTGTCTAAAACGACATGGATTAGCTTTGCGGTTTGGCTTCTAGTCGGCTTATGCTTCTATTTCTTCTACTCTAGAAAACATAGTCACTTAGCTAGCGAAAAAAAGAATGATGAACAGAAAAAAGCATAACAAAAGAGCTCGCCGATAAAACGGCGAGCTCTCTTCATGTCTGATTATGCTTTTTCGTTAACGATTGTAAAGTGAAAAATATGCCGATGCAAGCTGTAAACCATGCCCAATTTCCTATTGGTGTAGAATATTTAAAAACGCCAATACCTACAAGTACTATGAAAATAATCACCTGATATATAAGCTTCCACTTTTGCATATATTCCCTCCTTTACTTCGTTCCCTTCTTTTTCTTCTTCCATGCATTTAAACTATCAAAGAAAAAGTTAATAAATAACGTGCCTAAACCCGCTAATAAAAACGTCATTAAAAATAGAATCCATATACTTTTATCTTTTAATAAATAATATCCTACAAGGAGCACAACCGCGATCCATACATATTCAAGAATTCTTTTTAGCTTTTTCTGTTCCAAATTATTCGCTCCCTTTTTCTATGCTATTTTTAGTATAACAAAAAAGAAGCCCATCATGATAAGCTTCTTTTTCTTCTCTCTTATTTGTTTATGCTTTTTTCAACGAGTGAAATCGTATACTCTAATGTACGATTCATCGTTTCTACCTGTGCATCTTTTACTTTTACATCTTTCAATACAGCTTCTGCCACCGTAATTTTTTGACTCAGTGCTTTCACTGAACCGTCCGTTACATTTGCAGCTTGTGCTTTTTTCACTACTGCTTTTGCAGATTCAATATTAATTTGTAATTTCTCTTTCGGTGTTTTCGGTTGTTCTACTACTTTAGATTGTATAAATGTTTGATTTGCAGTTTTTAATTCATTATATGTTTGAACAATTTGTTCCCCAGTACTTGCTAGATTTTCAAACACTTGCTTTGCATGATTATAGCTTTTCTCTAATTCTTGAAATGCTTCCTTTGAATATTGACCTGGCTTATCACCAAATTCATACGTACCAGCTAACACTTCTTTTACTTTTCCAAGCTCTTCATATAACGCGTTCACTTGCTCTAACTTCGTTCGGTTAGAAAACTCATTGTAAGCTGCTAATACTTCTGAAGAACTTAACGCTTTACTATACAATTTCGCAAGCGCAATTTGTCCGTTTAACGGAATACCGCCATTTCCATTACTATCAGGGTCAGCTCCAAATGCAAATGGTACGTTCGGATGAGACACTTTCCCTTTAGCTGGTTGGCTATTTACTTTTTTACCATCTACATAAATAGCTACTTCACTTCCGTTATACGTTCCTGTTAAGTGATACGTTTTGTTCGCTTCTAATTGAACTCCAACACGTTTATAGCTACCACCAATATGAGCCCATAATTCAACATTTCCACTTCCTGTAGATTCAAAACCAATTCCGCCACTCTCTGTATTTTGTAAAATACCTTGTCCGCGAATTTCATTCATTGAAAATACAGTTTCTAGCGTAAACGTATTTGCTACTTTCTCTTTTTGTGCTGCTGAAAACGGAAGATATCCAAATGTATTAGCTTGTCCATTCAATTTCATTACATTTGTTTTTAAAGCTTTATCATATGCAATAGATACATTTCCTTTCACATCACCTTTTACTCCAAACGGTGAGTTATCTTTAAATGTACCGTCTAAGAAATTCACATCAAAAACGTCCGCCTTTGGCACTTTTACATTCGGATCAATATTATCTTTCTTCGTAGTAACTTCTGCTGTTAAAGGCTGCACACTTTCATTACCAAATGAATCAATTGCAACTACTTCAAGCGTATATGTTTTTCCGCCATCTAATCCTGCCAGTGTAAATGTAAGGTCTTTCGGCACTGGGTCACGGTAAAACTCTGAGAATGCTAACAACTTATTCTTAATTTCTCCTGTTTGCTTATCTCTAGCTTGTACACGATAAGAGTGAACAAGAAGGTTGTCCAATGCTTGAGAAAATGTTACTGTTGCTGCATTTTCTGTTATATTTGATACTGATAACTTCGCATCTGCCGAAAAAGATGGTTTTTCTTTATCACGATCTTCTACATGTGTAAATGTTTCTTTCTTTGATGGTAATTTAATTTTCCAAGGCTCGCCTGTCCAAGAATTTGTATGGAAATCACGACGATTAATCGTTACTTCTTCATCATCTACTTCTACTAGTAAACCTTGGCTTAACGTGCTAGCTCCTGGCGGGATATTCCCTTGTACTTTACCACCTTCAACTTCCATATAACTTACTGAAGATGTACCAACTGATGTAAAGTCTTTTTGATGAATTGATCTTGGATCATCTAGCGGATAATGTGAATGACCTGAAAACGTAATAGCTTGCGGATATTCTTTTAATACCGCATTAATTTTTGCGCTATCTTGTGTTCCCCATTCATGACTACCGTAAACTGTCTCTTTAATGTGTTGATGTAAAAATACGAAAATCGGTTTTTCTGGGTCATCTTTTTGTGCTTTCACCATCTCTTCTTTTAACCAATTAATTTGCTTATCTGAATAATATCCGTGTGTTGTCCCATTTTCTGGCGACATAACAAGAAAGTGATACCCTTTTATCACTTTATGATAATAAATTGATTCCATACCTGTTTTTTCTAAGAAACGCTTCTGCGCTCCCTCTACAGATAAACCGTTCCAATAATCATGATTTCCTAGAGAATTCATTCGTACTGCATCTTTATTTGCATTTTCGTTATACACTCGCATGAAACGATCATATTGCTGCACAGACCCTGTATCTGTGAAATCACCTACGATAACAAAAGCATCTTGCTTTGGTGCAAGCGTATTGAGCTGTTCAATCGCTCGTTTCCAGCGAAACGTATCGTCAGTTCCACTATTTTTAATATGTACATCACTTACAACTGGAAAAACTATCTTCTTTTCACTAGGTGCCTTTTCTTGCTTCTTCTCTTCCGCTTTAACTGATGTACTCCATGGAAATGATACAAATGCTAATACAAAAACCATTAATAATCCAATAAGACCTTTTACTTTTCGTAAAGCAGTTCTGTCCACGTGAATCCTCCTCATAATAATTAATTCATTACAAGGGCTATTTTATCTAAAACATATTAATGTCGTTTAAATAACAAATGAATTTTGTTAGACTTTTGTAAATATATAGTTAATTAGAAATGAAGTCCAACATTCCTTGTATTATCTTATACAACCACTTTTTGTCTAAAAGAGTCTGAGCATTCTTTTCCCATGTCTATTCACATATAATCTTTTCTATAACATGAATAATAATTTAAGTTTTAAGCCTATTAGACAATCTTAATTTTTAACATTTTCTTCGTTTTTTAACACATCGGCCATGCTTCTACATTTAATAGTAGTAAAAGACTACTTAAAAAGGAGGGGGTTGTATTGAAGAATAAAAAAAACATTGGCTGTTTTGCTCCTTTGTCTATCATTTGCCCAGACCCTTGTCCACCGACCCCTCCCCCAAATCCAAATTGCGAGCGAGTAACAAATGAATTTGCAGGGAATTTCCTCATAACGAATAACACCATTCCCTCTGCCAAAGATGCATCACAATCAATGATACTGTGGCAAAGTGATGGAATACTACCTATATCAGGTACTGTCTCGGTTTACAATAGTACTAGCAGCACAGAAGCAATTACAATTGAAATTGTTGGAGCAGTAACCAATATTTTCACCGTGTTTCCTGGTAATACAATATCGTACACAGGAAAAGACTTACAGTCAGTCAGTCTTACTAATATACAAAATAATCCTTCACTATATTTAGAAGGCAAGTACTGTTGCCAATTTACATGTTGCTTATAGAATACCAATTTCATTACTTCCTTAATTAAAAAAGCATACCATTTACGGTATACTTTTTTTATGAAATCGGATAACGTACTGTAATACAAAACTCGCCTTGATTAACAGTTGTTCCTGTTGTAGTAATTCGAACAGTCGTAAAATAACGTACAGTGAAAGTACCACTACTTTGTGGTTGTACAGTAATTGTGTCAACTACTGTAGCACCTACTAAAAAATCAACTGTAATTGGAGCCGCACCTACATCATATTTCACGTAACCTGAACCATATACTTCTTGCGTAATATTATTTGTATATACAATTTGAGTACCAGCACCTGTAATAGACCAGTCTGTACATACTTGATCTTGTACAAGCGTTTTATTAGAACAACAAGACAAACTGGAACTTCTCATTCCCATTTTGATCCTCTCCTATTCTGCTATGAAAGTGGATAACGTGTTGTAATACAAAATTCTCCTTGATACGTTCCAGCAGGTGTTGCAGGTAACACAACTTGTATACTATCAAAGCGGCGATACGTAAAAGCAATACTCGTTCCTGGGTTTAATGTTTGTGTATCTATTACAGTACCAGCAGAATCCAGCGCTTCTACAGTAATTGGGCCTGGTCCAACATCATATTTAACAAAACCAGTACCCACTACGTTTTGGTTAATATTATTTGTATAGAGAACATTATCAATTGCTGTTGCAACTACAGTACCAGACCACGGACTACACACTTTATCTTGCACATAATTTTTATCTGGACAGCAAGTTAATGCTGACCCTGAGCACTCACAAGACATAGTTGTTTCCCCTCTCTCTTTTATATTCCCTATATGTGTATGTCCTTCAGAGTCTTTTGCCTGTACTATTCATCTATTTTCAAAAATTTAACCTGATTACTACTGACTAGATAGATTCCGTTCTGTTTCTTTTTTTCATAAATTTATAGATTAATATACCACCTACAACAATAACCACGACTAGTAATATTGGTAACATATATTGTCCAACAACATCTGCAGCCTTTGCCCAATGCGGACCTAATTTCATTCCAAAATAGACATATAAAGTCGTTAACGGGAACATTGCTACAAATGTATATATACTAAATTTCCATATGTTCATTTTCGCCATACCACATGGAACAGAAATAAGTGTTCGAACTCCAGGTACAAAGCGTCCAACAAACGCTACAACTGGTCCATACTTCTCAAAGAAATCATCTGCTTTTTGAATTTGTTCTTCTTTAATAAAGAAGTATTTCCCGTATTTTATTAATAGAGGACGACCACCGTAATAACCGAGTGCGTATAACGTTAATGGTCCTGTCGTTCCGCCAAGTGTTCCAGCTAATACAGCTAGCCAAAAATTCATATCTCCCTCGTACACCCAATACCCAACCATGGGCAAAACGACTTCTGCCGGAATAAATTCAAACGTTAAAGCCAATACAACTCCAAAATAAGAAAACTGCTTTAAAAACTCAATTATATCTAAAATAATTTGCTCCATATTTTCTACCCCAACTCCTATCCTACGTTTACGTTATGCTTTTCTTGTAATTGAACTGGCGCCATTTTTACAATTCGGTTCAAAATAAATAACACAATTCCAATATCATCTAAAATACCGATAAACGGTAAGAAGTCTGGAATTAAATCGAGCGGCATCACTACATAACCAACTAAAAAAGCAATGGATAAGATTTTCTTCTTTATTGAAACCTCTTTTGAAGTAAAAAAGTCAAATAGGAATGGAACAAATCGGCGAACATGAAATACAACTCTTAATCTACTAATAAGTTTTTTCATTTTTATATCTCCTCTCCTTGTATACAAAAAGGCCCCCACCAAATATGGTAAGGGTCCTAAAAAAGACAATAAGGGGCCTTTACCATTGCTGGTAAAGGTCTCACTAACAACGAAACGTTGCCAATAAAGCCGAGGGTTTCTCCCTGTAATGACGACTTTACTGTAATAAGTTACTCCCCTTTATATACACAATTTTATACAATCACATTAAAATATTTTGGAGGGCTTGTCAATATATTTTATATCCCACACCCTTCTGCTTAACCTTCCGTAAAAACAAAAAACGTATAGGAAATTTCTTACTATCTCATAATATACATAATCATTTTTAAGGAAAGGAGAGGCTTTATTTGCATACCGTATGGAAAGGTGCACTCTCACTTGGACTATTAAATATAGGAATCAAACTATACAGTGCCGTAGAAGAAAACGATATAAAATTTTTGAGTCTCCATAAAGAATGCTTAACACCTATTAAATACAAAAAATTTGCTCCTGATTGTACGGATGAAGAAATTGATGATAAAGATATTGTAAAAGCCTATGAATACGCACCTCATAAGTACATTATTATGGATGAAAAAGAATTAGCTGCATTGCAAAAAGCTCACGAACCACGATCTATTCGAATTATATCTTTTGTCCAAAATAACGAAATTGATTCTGTTCTCTATGATCGTTCTTATTTTATAGGCCCTACTCCAGGACACGAAAAATCGTATCTATTATTAAAAGAAGCTCTTGAACGTACGAATAAACTTGGTCTTATCCATATTTCCATTAGAAAAAAACAACATTTAGCTATTATCCGTAACTTTGAAGATGGGCTTATGTTACAAACCATTCACTATCCTAATGAAATTCGCGATATAACAAAAACACCTAACTTACCAAGTAACGAGAATTATCCTATCCAAAAACAAGAACTCACCGCGGCAATCAATTTAATCCACCATCTTACAAATCCTTTTGAACAAGAAATGTATACAGATGAGTATAAAGAAGCTCTTACCGAATTAATCGAAAATAAAGTTGAACAACAGGAAAAAACGGAAACAATCTCTCCTGCTCCAAACATCATCAATATTATGGAGACATTACAGGCAAGTATTGAACAAGCACAAATAAAAAGAGAAAATAAAAAAGAACAAGAGGCCAAATGATATCGGCCTCTTGTTCTTTAAAGCGGATTACATTTCGGCATTTCGAGTCCAGATGATTGAGCTAATTTTAATAAATAATAACATTCCTCTCTTGCCATATGATCTGCCATTCTCGCTGATAATGCACTTAATATTTCATTCGACAACTCCAATTCTTCAACTTCATGTAAAAAATGTGAAAATAATTTTAGTTCAAGTGAAACATCTTTTGTAAACTTCTTTAATGCAGGAAAATGATGAAGCTCTGTTCTTAAATACCCTGTCATTTCAACTGCCTTCAAATAAAATTGTTCAAAGTGCTTCTCGAATTCTTCACTTTTCTCTTTTAATCTTTTTTCAACAAGATCTAACCCACCAGAAATAGAGCCTGCATGACCAGCTGCATCTGTTAACCAAACGAGATGATAATGCAGTTCATGAAAAACAGGTGGAATTTCCCCTTTCTTCAAAAACTCTAAAACCGTTATATACTCTTCCACTTCGTTTACCATATGATTAATAAAAGTTGGCGTAAAATGAATTGTAATCTTCCCTTCCAACTGTTTCTGTATAATATTTAATTTAAATGTTCGTATTTCCTTTGCAGCTTGTTCTGCCTCTTTTGAAAATGTAATAAGATTGACATTCTGAACTTTATTTAACAAATTCTTAAATGTTTCAACAAAGTAAGTAGCTTTTTTTATATCCTCTTTTTCCTTTGAAGCTAACGCATCAAGTAAAAATTGCGAGTGATCACTTAGCACTTTTAGCCAAAATTGATGCTCAAATAACGCACTTTCTTCATAATTCCTCTCCACTAAATCCCCTCCGTTTATTCATCCTTTTCTATTACTTCAAGTTTATATCCATCTGGGTCTTGTACTACAATACTCTTCTCACGTTTATTTTCTGTATATAAAATTTCATAAAACGCTAGCTTCTTTTTTAACTTCTCTATGTTAGAAATCGAAAATGTTATAACCTCACATGAATTCATAACACTCTTCTCCTGCCCACCCAACATGCGATTCATAACAAAACTAATTCTCGTTGAATCAGCATCATACCAAACCCCTGTTACATCTGATTGTGGTCTTTCTAAACTAGGTTTGATTCCTAAAATCCCTTCGTAAAAATACAAAGTTTCCTTTAAGTTTTTCACTTTCAATACAATGAATTGTTTCACAGTCTCCACATTCATTCCCCCCGTACCTATTACTTTTTTATATGTGTCATAAATGCTCATTATGTCTGAATAGAATACATAGTAATGAACATTTAAGGAGGTTTATTCGTGAATAAATATATGAGATCATTCGTGCCCTATCATAGTCCTCTCGATCCTTGTCCTCCTATCGGAAAAAAATATTATTCTACTCCTCCTAATTTATTTTTAGGCTTTCAACCGCCAAACTTACCGCAATTCACGCCAAAAGAAGCGCTACAAAAAGGGACTTTATGGCCTGTTTTTTATGACTATTATGAAAATCCTTATAAAAAAGGGCGGTGACTATTGACGTGAATCAATCGCTACCAGAAGAATACTATCAGCTTTTACTGGAGCTTCAAGAACTGGACTTTGTACTAGTTGAACTTACTCTTTATTTAGATACACATCCAGATGACACCGCTGCTATTAATCAATTTAATGACTTTTCCTATAAACGAAGAGTATTAAAACAAAAGATGGAAGAAAAATACGGACCACTCCAACAGTTTGGAAATAGCTATTCTAATGCCCCTTGGGAATGGAGTAAAGGTCCTTGGCCATGGCAAATATAAAGGAGAGAAACTATGTGGATTTATGAAAAAAAATTGCAATACCCAGTTAAAGTAGGAACTTGCAATCCAGCACTCGCAAAATTATTAATTGAACAATATGGCGGTGCAGATGGAGAGTTAGCTGCTGCACTCCGTTACTTAAATCAGCGATATACAATTCCCGATAAAGTCATTGGCCTCCTTACCGATATTGGTACAGAAGAATTTGCTCATCTTGAAATGATTGCTACGATGGTTTATAAGCTGACGAAAGATGCGACTCCTGAACAGATGAAGGCAGCTGGTCTCGATCCTCATTACGTCGACCATGACAGCGCACTTCACTACCATAACGCAGCTGGTGTTCCATTTACTGCAACCTATATACAAGCTAAAGGCGATCCAATTGCCGACCTATACGAAGATATTGCGGCTGAAGAAAAAGCACGTGCCACATACCAATGGCTTATTAACCAATCTGACGATCCCGATATAAATGATAGCTTGAGATTCTTACGCGAACGAGAAATTGTCCATTCACAACGTTTCCGAGAAGCAGTTGAAATTTTAAAAGAAGAACGTGATAAAAAAATATTTTTTTAAAACACATATCCTAGCGATATGTGTTTTTTTACGTTTAAAGTTAAATCCTTCCTATATTAAGCATATAAATAGTATATTTATTCAATTTTACGCATTATTTTAAAATGTTTTTAAAATTCCCTATTGCTTTCTAGTCATCAGACCTTTAAAATAATAACAGTTACTCGACAAATTGTTTGAATTTTCGACAAAAACACTCATTAGGAGGAGTTTCTTTATATGCGTACAACTTTAAAACCAGCGCAAATACTTTCGATTAGTTTATTACTATTCGCAGTTTTCTTCGGTGCTGGTAATATGATTTTCCCGCCTCTTCTCGGTCTTTCTTCCGGAGAAAATATGTGGATTTCCATTACAGGATTTATTATTACAGACGTCGGTTTATCTTTACTAGCTATCGTCGCTGTTGCCCTTGCCGGTGGTAGTTTTAACACTTTAGCAAGCCGTGTTCATCCAAAATTCGCAGCAGTATTCGCTATCATTATTTATCTTTCAATCGGCCCACTATTTGTTATTCCACGAACTGGATCTGTATCTTACGAAATTGGGATTGCACCACTTTTCCCAGACCAATGGTACTCTATGTTAGTTTTTAGTGCGATTTTCTTTACAGTCGTCTACTTCTTATCATTAAATCCATCAAAATTAGTAGATCATATCGGAAAAATATTAACGCCAATTCTACTTGTAATTATTGCAATTATGGCAACAAAAGCGATTCTTTCACCAGGAACGTTTGCAGAACCTGTTGGTGACTATAAAGAAATTCCATTTTTCAAAGGATTTCTTGAAGGATTTTTAACATTAGATGCAATTGGTGCTCTCGTGTTATCAACAATCGTTGTAAATGCAATTCGCCAAAACGGTATACAAGAGAAAAAATCGATCGCAAAATATACAATTATTTGTGGGAGCATTGCAGCTCTATTCTTAACAATTGTTTATTTCTTACTTGGTTATATCGGCGCTTCAAACGGCAACTTAGGACAATTCGAGAACGGTGGTCAACTATTAGCTACTGTTATGTACCAGTTCTTTGGGACAAGCGGTAATGTTTTATTAAGTATCGCAATTATTTTTGCATGTTTAACGACAGCAATTGGCGTTGTAAGTGCATTCGCAAACTATTTCGCAACAGTACTAACAAACGTTTCTTACAAAAAGCTCGTACTATACGTTTGTATCTTTAGCTTCGTTATTTCAAACTTAGGCTTAAGCTTACTAATTAAAATTACATTACCTGTATTAATTATTTTATATCCAATTACAATCATTTTAATTTTCGTATCATTTATTGATAAATATACGAAACGTAAACCTTCTGTCTACATCGGAGCAATGATCGCAGCATTCATTATTAGCTGTGTTCACGCACTTGATAATGTGGGAATGATACCAAACTTTATCGCTAATATCGTACACACCATTCCTTTTTATAACTTAGGAATCGGCTGGATTATTCCAGCAATCATCGGTGGTATAATTGGATACTTTATTCCGCAAACAGAAGCTGAAGGCGAAGTTTCTACAAAATAAAGAAAAGAAGCAAGCATGAAATCCGTGCTTGCTTCTTTTTCTCTTCACATCGTATGTTTAAAAGTAAATAACTCTTCTTTTGACTGCACAGCAGATTGTTCCTCTTCTACAACATCCCTCTTTATCTCTCCCCCTAACCTTACTTTCATCATCGCCTCTTCTATACTTTTTACAATCATATTTCCTGAAAAAATAGTGAGTCCAAAAAATGTAATGGGAACGAGAGGAATCCACGGATTCACTGTTAATGATCTAAAATAGACTCCAATTAAACCTGACCATAAAAAATCGCTAGGTTATGACCCTAACGATTCTTTGTGTACCTGTTTTTCTCTTTTCGCAAACGGCATATACAAAATAAAACATCCAATAAGCGCTGCGAGTTCTAATGAAATAATATAGTAAGGATGCGGCCCTAACATATCAAGTAATGAAGCAGTTTCTGGCTTATGAGCTAAAAACATATAATTTCCACCCGTTTTGTAATTCACAAAAGAAACAATTGGAATCAATATGTTTAAAAATATCATCGTGCGTTTAATAGATTGTACTGTCGGACGATACCCTTCTACCCAAGTCATAAAGAGCGGTGCCCAAATGAGTAATACATGCGCGATGAAATATTCAATGAATCGAAAATGCGGAAAAGCATACTGCAAGTTCGGCGTTAAAATAGCTTGTGATGCACCAATAATTCCCGTAAAAAATACAATCTCATATATGCGATAACTTTTCGTTACAATCATAATTGACGCTAACAACAAACTAATCGTACACAACTCAAACGGTAATGAAGTGGCTAGCTCAAAAATCCCCGCTTTCCACTCCCACATATGAAGTCCAATTTCACTCCCTATAAATAGAAATGCAATCGCATATCGAACCGTTATATTCCACTCACTTTGACGCAATAAATCTTGATATTGATACAGAAAAAATATCCCCACCAACATAATAAATAATATAAGGACATGTTGCCTTGAGTATGGAATAAATGGTTTTAATGGATGCGCACTAAAATAAGCTTCCATCTTCCTTCCTCCTCTCTTCCATACAATATTATTGTAAGAAAGAAACGACGAGTCAATTCATTTGCTTACACTAGGACAACCTCTACCTCACATTTACATATTCATACCTTACAAAACTGTAAGGTTATTGTAAGCTAAAACGATTTGTCAGATTCTTTACCTCTTCTATACTGAATGTAGATACTAAAACGAACGAAAAGGTGATAAATAGATGAAGAAGAAAAATAAAGTGTTAATTACTAGTGTAGTAGCAATCGGTATTGCAGCTGGATCATATTTTGCATTTGCTGGCGGTGGTTCAGATGTTGCAATGGCATATAGCGGATATAAAGTAACAGAAAAACAAATTGAAAACGCGCAAAAATTTGGCGGTGAAGTCATTCCAAGCGGAATTGAAACAATTTCATTTGATCCAACAAAAGGTACGTATGAATTATCTGTAAAAAAAGGTGATGAAGTGAAAAAAGGTCAACTCCTTTTTAAATATAATGACCCTACTGCAAAACAAGGTGTAACAGAAGCAGAAATGCAAAAGAAAATTGCACAAAAAGAAGTAACATTGTTCCAAAAACAAATTGATACAGCGAAACAAAAATTACAAAAAGATAAAAATGCAGGCCTTCCCGCTGAAGCATTAAAAGCATCCGAAATCGAAGTGCAACAACTAGAATCACAACTTGAAATGAAAAAGTTTGAAGTTGAAAAAGCTGATGAAATGATTAAAGCAGCAAAAGAGAAAGTAAACACACTTTCTATAACAAGTCCTGCTGATGGCGTAATTGATGATATCGTAAAAATTGCTGATGAAAAAACAGGTATGAGCGGCATTACACTTCGTCACGCTGGTCCATTTAAAGTAAAAGGTCAACTTTCTGAATATGAGCTTGCTAGTATGAAAGTTGGGCAAGAAGTAACTGTTTCATCAAAAACGGTCGCTGGTAAGACTTGGACAGGAAAAGTAACAGAAATCGGTTCTACACCATTAAAGAGTATGGATGAAAACAAAACAGTTTCTAACTATCAATTCACTGTCACATTAGATAATAGTGAAGAATTACAAAACGGCTTCCACGTTTACGTAACAAGTAAATCTGGCGAAGCAACTGGTACGATTGTTCCGAAAAGTAGCATCGTGAAAAAAGGTGACAAAAATATTGTCTTCGTTGTAAAAGATGGCAAAGCGAAAGAACAAGCGGTTACTATTGAATTCGAAACAGATAGCGAAGCAAAAGTTTCTGGAGTGAAAAAAGGAGAACAAATTATCTCTAAACCTGAAAAAGACTTAAAAGATGGTATGGAGGTTGTCGTTGAATGATTAACTTAAAAGGCATCACGAAATCTTTCCAAAATGGTGCAGAATCCGTTCAAATATTACACGGCATTGACGTAACACTGAACCAAGGAGAATTCACTTCTATTATGGGACCATCTGGTTCTGGTAAATCAACATTAATGAACATTATCGGTTGCTTAGATAAACCGACGACAGGTGCATACGAACTAGCTGGTCAAAATATTTCAAACATGTCTGAGACAGAACTTGCACGCGTTCGTAATAAAGAGATCGGGTTCGTATTCCAAAACTTCATGTTATTACCGAGACTTACAGCACTTCAAAATGTAGAGCTACCTCTTATTTACGCTGGAGTCGATAAAAAAGAAAGACGTGAGCGCTCATTAGCTGCTTTAACAAAAGTAGGTTTAGCTGATCGTGCTACTCACCTACCGAACGAATTATCAGGTGGACAAAAACAGCGTGTCGCTGTTGCACGTGCAATTGTAAATAATCCAAAGTTCATTTTAGCCGATGAACCGACGGGGGCACTTGATACGAAAACAAGTACACAGATTATGGACCTCTTTTACGAATTAAATAAACAAGGCTCAACAATCATTATGATTACCCACGATCGTGAAATTGGGGAAGCAGCAGCCCGCCAAATTGTAATTCGTGACGGAAATATCGTCCAAGATTGGAGAGGTTAATTTTGAACACGAGTGAAAATATACGCATGGCCCTTTCCTCTATCTTTGCTCATAAAATGCGTTCTATCTTAACGATGTTAGGTATTATTATCGGTATTAGTGCCATTATTACTATCATTTCAATGGGTGATGGTACTAACGCAAAGTTTAAAAAAGAATTAGGCCAAGGAAAAGATAACGAAGTAACGATTTACTACAACAATCCTGACTATGGAACAGATAATGCCAAAATTACAGCTGATATGCTAAACCGTCTGCAAACTGTACCAGGCGTTAAAGATGTGTATCCTGATGTAAGTATGAAAGTAAAAGCATCTTCTGGTTCAAAAGATGTAAATCTTGATTTAAAAGGTGGAACAGGCGCCTTTATGACAGATTCGAAAATAAAATTAGTTCACGGTCGTGAATTAAACGACAGCGAATTAAACCAAGCAATCCCTGCTGTTATATTAAATGAAGAAGCTTTCAACAAATTATTTAGTGGTTGGGAATCAAATCAATACACAGATATAAAAGGAAAGCCGTATAAAATAGTCGGTGTATACGAAACGAAAAACGACTTCGGAATGCCTATGCCTGAAGGTTATACGTCACTTGAAAACGCGCCTGTCATTTCAGGAGTAAATGAGTATGACTCTGTAAGATTAACAATGACCTCTCCGACAGAGCGTAAAAGTGTAGAAAAACAAGCCGTTTCTGTTTTAAATGAAATGAAAGCTCCTAAATTTGAGCATAAATTCGAAGCACAGGACTTAGGTGAATTTACGAAGCAATTAGATGAATCAATCGGTATGATGAAGATGGTATTCGGTGGTATTGCCGCTATTTCCTTACTTGTTGGTGGTATCGGTGTAATGAACATTATGCTTGTATCTGTAACAGAACGTACACGTGAAATCGGTATTCGTAAAGCACTTGGTGCAACGCGCGGTAAAGTGTTAACACAATTCTTAATCGAATCTTGTATTTTAACAGGACTCGGTGGTTTCATCGGATTCATGCTCGGTATCTTCTTCGCTTGGATCGTCTCAATCTTTGCCGGATGGCCACTCGTTGTCTCAAAAGAACTTGGACTTCTTGCAGTAGGTATCTCAATGTTAATCGGTATTATATTCGGTCTACTACCAGCTAACAAAGCTGCAAAACTGGATCCAATTGAATGTTTACGATATGAATAAATAAAAAACGTAGGAGTTTACACTCTTACGTTTTTTATTTATCTATTAAATCGTGTTTCTTCTATTATATATGTTTCACGTTATAAACACCTTTAATTATTTTAACCTACTAAAGCTATTATAGAATCCTATTATTGCAAAAATAATATGTGACAGACCAAAATCAAGGCGTAATTTTTTCCATACCTCGACTTATTTTGTAACAATTATGGCGATTTTTTATTAAATTTCACCTCATTTATATTCCTCCACAGCCAAAATAGTTATTTTTACATAACTAATCACCTGTTCCAACAGCAAAATACGTCGTTTTTGTAACAGTTAAGAAATATTTATGTAACACTACAGAAACACTATTAACCTATTAGAAATTGAAATACCATCCATTTTATGTATAACATGCTCAAACCTCCCCTAAAAACTATAAGAAAGCGCTTTTAGGATATTACTGGAATTATTACAGAATATTAATGCCCCGTTACGAAAGCTTTGTAATTCGATGTTTTTCGCAAATAAGAAAATAATGGTTGCTATAATGAGGTCAACGAAAACAAATGCAATGGAGGCTATTATGAAAAAATTTATGGGTATAGCAACAGCAGCGGTTTTTGGTCTTGGGATTTTCACAACATCTGCTAAAGCAGAAACAATCGTAACGACTGATGTACTAAATGTACGAGAAAACCCAACTACTGAATCAAAAGTTGTAGGAAAATTATTAGATGGATATAAAGTTAACGTTTTACATACAGAAAACGGATGGTCAAAAGTGAAATTGAATAGCGGTAAAGAAGCTTTCATTAGCGCTGACTACACAAAAGACACTTACTACGTAACAGCTAACGTATTAAACGTACGTGCTGGTGCAAACACAGACTCAGAAATTCTTGGTAAATTGAAACAAGATGATGTAATTGAAACAACACACCAAGTTGAAAATGATTGGATCCAATTTGAATATAACGGAAAAACAGCTTATGTTCATGTTCCTTACTTAACAGGTAAAGCTCCAATTAAAGTACAACCAGTAGTTAAAGCTGAAAAAACAACTAAAGTTCAAGATACAGCTAAAGTTCGTGAAGCAGTTAAAGCTGGTGAAGTAGCTGAAACTCAAGCAAAAGCTAAAGCTCAGGCAGCAACTGAAGCTCGTGAAGCAGCTGAAGCTCAAGCAGCGGCTAAAGCTCAAGAAGCAGCTAAAGCTCGTGAAGCAGCTAAAGCTCAAGCAGAAGCTAAAGCTCAGGCAGAAGCTGAAGCTCAAGCAGAAGTTAAAGCTCAAGAGGCAGCTAAAGCTCGTGAAGCAGCTAAAGCTCAAGAAGCAGCTGAGGCTCAAGCAGCGGCTAAAGCTCAAGAAGCAGCTAAAGCTCGTGAAGCAGCTAAAGCTCAGGCAGAAGCTGAAGCTCAAGCAGAAGTTAAAGCTCAAGAGGCAGCTAAAGCTCGTGAAGCGGCTAAAACTCAAAAACCAGCTACACAACAACCTGTTGCAAAAGAAACTGAAACAAGTGCACCATCATCTTCTCGTGAGTTACGCGTTGTAGCAACAGCTTACACAGCAGATCCACTTGAAAATGGTTATAAAGCAGGCGACCAAGTAAAATCAGCTTTAGGTCACAACTTAACAGCTAATCCAAACATGAAACTAATCGCAGTTGATCCAAGTGTTATTCCATTAGGTTCAAAAGTATGGGTTGAAGGTTATGGAGTAGCAATCGCTGGTGATACTGGTGGAGCTATTAAAGGAAATAAAATCGACGTTTTAATGCCAGACAAAGGTACATCAAATAACTGGGGACGTAAAACAGTTACAGTTAAAGTATTAAACTAGTTAGTAAAAAAGAGTCAGTCTCATTGAGGCTGACTCTTTTTGCATTCCTTCTAAAGGAAAATATACTTCTACCTGAAATTATATCAACGATTTTTCGAATATATCTATCGTAACTTATAATATATCAACGATTCGACAAGGGATATCGATGTACCGACAAACTTTGACATTACAAAGTACTTTATGATAAAAAGGCTGCCCAAAATTCGGACAGCCCCCTATACTTCCCTATTCCACACAAGTAAACTGTGTCCAAGCTCCTACATAATCTAGTAAGAATAACTCTTCTTCCGCTATTGTACCGACGATATTTTTCCGTTCATCTATCGGCATTTCTTTTAGAATGATTTGTAGTTCGCCTTTATACTTACCAAATGAGTTGTTACCAATTACAACTTGCCCTCTTTCCTGTAGTACACTTTCGCGCACCGGGAAGTCATAGTCTTTGTATTTTTTACGTACTTCTGTAGAACGTACCATATATTCTGTTATGTCACCGCGTCTTACGTGTAATTCTTGCAGTGTCGCTCTCTTCTCTACTTCAGTCGCTTCGTCTACAAAGTTTACTTTTAGCTGTAACATGTAACGATTTAAGTTTCCTAGTTTCTCTAACTCTTCTTCACTTGCATAAGCATTTCCGATAATCACATCATCAATAAGCCCTGTTGCCCATAAATGTTTCGCTTGTACTTCAATTGGTAAATTACGATGCCCTTCTAACGTACATAATCCGTCGTTAATATCCCATGGACCGATGTTAGCTGCATGTGACGTAATAAAGGCTGCTGTGCGAATACCATGCTTTTTAAAGCGTTCACTACAGCGAATGAAATAGTCATACGGAAGTCCAGTAAATTTTTGCGGATAGAAGTTATGACAACCAATTAAAGCTGATTTATTCGCTTGATGCGAAAGAATATTTTCTAAGTACGCAATATCGTTACTTACATTTAGCTCAATTTTTAAGCCGTATGGGTTATTCGTCATTTTCGCTTCAGTTAATCCGTCAAATCCTAAATCTAAACGAATACCATCTGCACCTAACTCTGCGAAAAATGATAGATCACTATAACTAATACCGAGCTGATCAAAGACAGCCGGAGCTACATCTAAAATAACTTCCATATTGTTATCTTTTGCATGATTAATAATTTCTTTAAATTCAGCTACAATTTCTTCTTTCGGACGATTCACAGATAATAGACATGTGAATATTCTTGAAAAACCGTGGCGTGCCGCTGCCGAAATGTATGCCATATCTTTTTCTTTCGTTGAATGCTCTGGATAAAGTGAAATTCCTAATTTACGCTCCATGCTTTTGCATCTCCTTCACACGTTGTATTAATGCCATGCTCGTAAATCTATATTTTGCAGATAAACATGTTGCACATAAAATCGTTGGTACAATGATAACGTACGGTGATTGTAAGCTTAGCATTACATAGGCACCCATTGAACTACCGATAAATAAAATTGATACGAGTAGTAACACTAATAACGATTTACTTTGTACCCATTTTGAATAATGTGCTATGCACTGTCCCGCTACAAATGTAATTAAGATGATAATTGCTCCGAGCATTCTGTTTTCTCCTCTCCTGCTAATTGTTGTTTCTCATACATTTTGAAGAATGGATAGTAAATAACGAATGAGATAACAAAGTTAACAAGTACAAGTACACCAGCCATAATTGTCCAGTCCGTACTAATAATCGCTGCAATTGGTGCTAACATCGTAAATGGCAATTTCGCCATCATCAACGGAATCATACCTGAAACAACTGCGAAATATGATACTGTCGTTGTAACTAGCGGTGTAATAACGAACGGAATAATTAAGATTGGGTTCATTACAATCGGTGCCCCGAAAATAATTGGTTCGTTAATATTGAATAAACCTGGTACGAATGATAATCTACCTAACTCTTTTAGGAACTTAGATTTAGAGAACATAAACATAATTACTAAAGCTAACGTTGAGCCTGATCCACCGATCCATACGAACCATTGAATAAATTGCTCTGTAAATAAGTTTGGTAACTGATGTGCATTTCCTGTAGCTGTGAATACTTCCATATTTTCAAGAATTGCTGAATCCCACATCGGACGAATGATTGGTCCTAAAATTGCTGGTCCATGTATACCGAATGACCAGAAGAACACGATTAAGAATACTGTTAATAAACCGCCGAATAAATTATTTCCTACTAATACTGATTTTAATGGTGCGATTAAATATGTGATCGTTGTATTTACATCAAATTTTAAACCGTAACGAATACCCCAGAATAAAAGAATAACGACTAGAGTTGGAATTAATGCTGCAAACGAGTTTGCAACTGCTGGTGGTACACTCTCTGGTAATTTAATCGAGATATTATGCTTAATCATAAAGTGATAAATTTCTACTGCAATTAATGCTGTAACAATTGCGCCGAATAAAGATGTTGCACTTAATGTTCCTACTGAAATGTATCTACCTGCATCAATAACACCTGGCACAGCTTTCGTGATTTGAATTGGTTCAACCGATGCTAGTAAAAAGGCGAGTACGGATAATAATCCTGCACTTAATTGATTGAGCTGATAAAAGTTGGCGAGCGAAGCCCCTACCCCAAATGCTGCGTATAATGCCATTAATCCTACTGTAAATCGGAATGGAATATCTAAAATATGACGAAACGGTGCAATCCACTCCATATATGCATCAATCGGTAAATTTAAAAAGATAACGAAAAATGATCCGACAATCGTTAACGGTAATGTAGAAATAACCCCGTTTCGAATTGCTAATAAATGTCGCTGTCCCGCAATCTTTTGCGTTGTTGGCATAATCTTTTGTTCCATAAAACTCATAAATCCATTCATCAATACCCCTCCTCTTTCTCTTTTCTATGAAAGAACGAAATAAAGTTATAACATTATAATGTTTATATTTAAAAAAATATAATTATGCTAAAACTAATTGTTCTGCTTGCTTAAGCACTTTCAAACCATCACACATGCCATAATCTCGTTGGTCTATAATCGCAACTGGTATATTATATGAATTTGCAAGAGACTCTACCGCTGGAAATAAATATTTCACTTGCGGACCGATTAAAACGACATCAGCTTCCTTAATTTCAAGCTTCACTAGTTCTGAATCAACCGCCTTAATTTTATAATTCTTTCCTTGCTTCTTTGCTTCTTCTTGCATTTTTCTTACGACCATACTCGTTGACATGCCTGCTGCACAACATAATAAAATGTACATCTTATACTGTCACTTTCTCTTCCACTCGTTTATGAAGAGTAATAAATTCTTCCGCAAGTTCTTTCACTGTAATTGCATTCATTAAATGATCTTGTGCATGCACTAACAGTAAACTTATTTCTGCATGATTTCCTCTTGCTTCCTCTTGAATTAAATCCGTCTGAATACGATGAGCTGCTGAAATTTCTTCACTAGCAAGTTTCATCTTTTCACTCGCATTCTCAAAATCTCCTTGTCTTGCAAAAGCAATTGCTTCAAGCGATGCGCTTCTCGCGTTGCCACCATGTAAAATTAACGCAAATGGAGTTTGCATATCAGTCATTTTAAATTCCCCCAAGCTATCTTTTTTCTATATTTTTATCTTATTATGAAAACGCATACAATTAAACATAAAAAACTTCCGTTATGTAACGGAAGTTTTTATATACTTTTTTAAACCAATAGTAAAATCTCTTGAAAATCTTCAATACCTTCAGTTTGATTTAGTTTCTCTATCGTACTTTGACTAGACATAATATCATATAAAAAATCATAAAGCCGTTGTAAATCTTCATTATTATTGCGCTTTACACTAAATAAAATAATTAGTTGTACTTTTTTATCTCCCCAATCAACAGCCTTTTCAAGTGTACAAAACATCAAAAATGTTTCCGCACTTAATAACTGCATCGGATGAGGAATCGCAACTAAATTCCCAACCGCTGTCGGAGATGTATTTTCTCTTTCCATAACAGAATCATAAAAGTTTTCTGGTACATAGTTTTTCTCAGCAGCTTTCTCACATAAAAACTGAATTACCTCTTCTTTCGTAGAAGCACTATGATTTAAAAAGATTAAATCTTCCTTAATATATTGCTGTACACTATTATTCACATGCGTAAACAACTGCTGACCAATCGATTTAATCTCTGTATCATCAAATATTGAGTTCACTTTTATAACCGGCACAGGCAAACCACTTGGTATATGAATTGTACTAATAATACAATCTATTTTATCTTTATAAAGGTCTTCTACTTTCAATTGATAATAACCTGTAATACCTACAATCTCTAATTTATCTCGGAACTGTGATAAAATTTTATATTTCAATAGCTGGGCGCTTCCTTGACCAGTCGCACAAACTAATAAACATCTTTTCTTTTGATTCTGTTCCTGTAAACGGCTCATCGCTCCGCCGAAATGAATCGCAATATAACCAATTTCACTTTCCGGAATCGACTCACCTGTATATTCACCAATTATATCTCCAACGAGAACCGCAATTTCAAAAGCATACGGATAATTCTTTTTTACTTCTGCCAAAAGAGGATTTCTCGTATTTAACTTATACTTCAAACGGTTTAATAACGTTTTTAAATGAACACCAAATCCAAATAATAATTCTTCATCATAATAAAAAATAAGATTCCGTTCTTCTGCTACTTTAAAAAGAATATGTTGCATGAATGCATATAGATCTTTCCCTACTAGTTCTTCCACATTTTCATAACGATCTTTCGCTGTAACAGCAGTGCTTAATAAATGCATTGTCACATATAAAACTTCTTCTTCTGGAAATGAAAGATGCAACTCTTTCTCTAAATCCCCTACAATCTGTTTCGCAATTGCATATTCTTTCTTTATTATAAGTTCAGCTTGCTCCTTATTCAGCCCTTTCATATAATGCTGATCTTCACAACGCTTTAATGCGATTGCAATATGAATGACTAAATTATCAATTTCTATATCTGATAAATATATCGTCCCTCCCTCAATATACTTTAATATAACCGAACGGATAAGCGGTATATGAGGTAACGATAAATATGTATCACTCTGCTCAAATTGCTCATGAAACGGAGTATGGTCATAACGCGGTAAACCATATTGTGATAAACAAGAACGAATATGAAACTCCTCACCCACAATACGTATACCATAATACGGTCTCTTTTCAATTTGCAGTTTATAGCGACCACATATATCTGTAACATCTTTCATAATTAAATTCACAGTCGATTTACTCACATAAATCTCCTCTGCTAACTGTGAAAGCTTCACATATCCCTCTGTCGTTAAAATACGTTGCAGAATGTAAGCTACCCTTTCTTCATAAGAAGATGGGATCTTTTCCGTCTGCTTTTGAAATAGACTCATGCAAAACTCTTCAAACTTCTTCGTTTGTATAATTTCTAGTTCGTATCCAGTCCCTCTTTGCGATTCAATTTTCGCTCCGTTTTCTTCCAATATATCATTTAATAATTTTATATCTTTTTGAATCGTCTTCGTTGATACATGTAAACGGCTTGCTAAAAAAGCTCGATTTAACATCGATTTCTCTTCTAAAAACTCTTCTAAAATAGAAATTAATCGCTGATGCACCTTTGTCATAGCTCTTCCTCTCACTATATATATATAAAAGGGAAAAAGCTGCTGAAGTCAGTAGTTTTTCCCTTTTATTTTATCTATTTCTTTAATGTAAATCCGAATTTATCCCATGCTTGTAAATAATCTAATAAGAAAATTTCCTCTTCCACAATTCGGCCAACTACATTTGTTTTTCCTGTATTCACCATGTCTTTTAATGCAATTTGTAATTCGCCTTTATATTGACCATATTGCTCATTATCAATTAAAAGATCGCCACGCTTAATTTCGCACGTATTATGAGGTTTAAACTCTTCTTTTTTATATTTCACACGGCTTTGTGTCGAGCGAATCATATATTCAGATACATCCCCGCGATAAAAATGAGGTTCGTCTAATACGATAATTCTTTCTAGTTCTGTCGTTGTATCATATAACTCTATATCAAATGTTTGTTTCTCTTTATTTAATGCACCTAGTGCCTCTAATTCTTCTTCTGACGCATATGCATTCGCAATAATAACATCATCAATTAATTCCGTCGCAAATAAATGCTTCGCTTGTGTTGTCATTGGTAATTCACGATGCTGCTCTAACGTACATAATCCTTCTGTTACTGGCCAAGGTCCATATGTTGCATCAAATGATGAAATAAAAGCAGCCGTTCTCATACCGTAATCTTTAAATTGTTTCGAGCATTTAATAAAATGATCGTATGATAATCCTGAATAACGATGCGGATAAAAATTATGGCAACCAATTAAATTTTCACGATTTGGTCTATGACTCATAATATTATCTACATACTTCGTACCGTTACTCATATTAATCTCAATTTTTAAGCCGTATGGATTGTAAGTCATGATCGATTCTTCTAAACCAGAGAATCCAACATCTAAACGAATACCGTACGCACCTAGTTCATGGAAGAACGATAAATCATTATACGAAATACCTAGTTGTTCAAAAACAGCTGGACTAATATCAACTAACACTTGGAAACCTAATGCATTTGCATGAGAGATCGTTTCTTTAAACTCTTCTATAATTTTCTCTTTTTCACCATCTACAGATAATAAACATGTAAATACACGATTAAATCCGTATTTACTTGCTAATGTTAAATACTCCTTGTCTTTCTCTACTGTTGAATGTTCTGGATAAATAGAAATACCTAATCGTCTCATATGTACACGCCTCTTTCTTCATCATATTGTAAACCTTTTCAAATATATGTAGCGAAAAAGTATATATCCCCTTCTCTTCCACTATCCTTTGAATCCGCTTTCGTTAAAGAAAAAACAATTTCTATCATTCATAACAATTACTAGTCTATACATCTATACTTTACATCTTTTTTTCATAGTTGTGTAGTCTTTCCACAAATTTGTCAGTTTTTTTCCCTCGAAAATTGTTGTACGTTTTCAAGGCACCTTCCTTGACTGTTACATTGACCAATACATATACTCGAAAGAAAAGAGAATTTTTTTATATAGGGGATGAATATATGGGAGAAGCAATACTCGTAAAACGAGAACCGTTATGGACGAAAGAGTTTTTTGCGCTAATTCTGGCAAACTTATGTATGTTTTTAGGGTTTCAAATGTTAATTCCGACTTTACCTGTTTATGTGAAAGAAATTGGCGGCACAAGTTCCAATATCGGATTTGTTGTCGGTATGTTTACCGTTGCAGCACTTTTTGTTAGACCGCTAACTGGGAACGCCTTGCAGAAATTCAATAAAAAAATCATTTTAATGATTGGCACTGCTATTTGTTTACTCGCTATGGGTAGTTATCTTTTCGCTTCAACTGTTTTCCTATTGCTTGCCGTTCGAATTTTACATGGAGCTGGTTTTGGTATTACAACGACTACATACGGAACTGTCGTTTCAGATTTAATTCCGCAAGCTCGCCGCGGTGAGGGCATGGGATATTTCGGACTTTCTGGAACGATTGCAATGGCGCTCGGTCCACTGATCGGACTTTGGCTTATGCAAACATATAACTTCACGATTCTTTTTTTATGTGCACTTTCCTGTACAATTGTTTCATTAATATTAACGAAACTACTTCAAATCAAAAAATCGCCACAACCACCGAAGCAAACATCCGGTACCTTTCTCGATGGATTTATTGAGCGCAAAGCTTTACTTCCTTCATTATTAATATTATGTATTACATTAATGTACGGAGGAATCGGAAGCTTTATTACGTTATTTGCTACGGAAGTCGGCATTGCTGATATAAGCCTCTTCTTCTTATTTAATGCACTTGCAATCGCTGTTACTCGTCCATTTTCTGGAAAGTTATATGATGCGAAAGGTCATGCATTTGTTATTATTCCAGGAGTTATCATTACGTTTACAGGTATTATTTTACTGTCGTATACAACTACAATTCCGAGTTTAATTATTGCAGCAGCATGCTACGGAAGTGGTTTTGGAGCGATTCAACCTGCACTACAAGCATGGATGATTGACCGAGTAGCACCGCACCGACGAGGAGTTGCAACAGCTACATTCTTCTCCGCATTTGACCTTGGAATTGGTGCTGGCGCGATTATTTTTGGATTCATTGCACATTTTACAAACTACGCAACTGTATATCGTTATTCCTCTCTATTACTTATTGCTTTCCTGTTCATTTACATTACAAGTATAAGAAAGCAAAAGCATGGAGATAAAAACAGAGAAAAAGCTGCTGGATAATTTCAGTGGCTTTTTTTATCGTATTTTTGCTGTTATAAAACCACATGCATTTTCCTACATATTTTTTTACCTTTCATCAAAAAATATACGATGAACTCGCAGACGCTTTCCTTCATATCCACCTGAACAATACTATTCTAAAAAGTGTGATTTATTTACAAAATTAAGATTTATACAAGATGAAAACCAATAAAATACAGCTGTTTCTTTAAAGAATTGTAAACTTTTCATCCCTTTGTAAATTTAGTGTAAATTTTACTGATAAATCGTTTACAGTGCCTCAAGGTTTAGTTAATAATTACAGCGTACATGAAATTTAAGGAGTGGAATGCGTGGAATATAATGTTCAAGATATGATCTTCCAGTTCATTGGTGGATTAGGTATTTTCTTATTCGGGATTAAATACATGGGCGATGGACTGCAACAAGCAGCTGGTGATCGTCTTCGCGATATTTTAGATCGCTTTACAACAAACCCACTTATGGGTGTACTAGCAGGTATGTTAGTTACTGTATTAATCCAATCAAGTTCAGGAACAACCGCTTTAACAGTCGGACTTGTAAGTGCCGGATTTATGACATTAAGACAAGCAATCGGTGTTATTATGGGTGCGAACATCGGAACGACAGTTACTGCATTTATTATCGGAATTAAAATCGGAGAATATGCGCTCCCAGTTATGGCAATTGGAGCTATTTTACTATTCTTCTTTAAAAATAAAAAAGTACATTCTGTAGGTCAAGTTGTATTCGGTTTTGGTATGTTATTCTTCGGTTTAGAATTAATGAGCGCAGGTATGAAACCTCTTCGCTCTTTAGAGTCATTCCAAGAGTTAATGGTTAGCATGAGTGACAATCCAATTTTAGGAATTATTGTCGGTACAGTGTTCACTTTAATTGTACAAAGCTCAAGCGCAACAATCGGTATTTTACAAGAACTATTCGGTCAAGGTGCTATTGATTTACAAGCTTCTCTTCCTGTATTGTTCGGTGATAACATCGGTACAACAATTACAGCAGTATTAGCAGCAATCGGTACTTCAATTGCCGCAAGACGTGCAGCATTAGTTCACGTTATCTTTAATATTATCGGTACCATTATCTTTACAATTTTATTAGTACCATTTACAAGTTTAATCCAATATTTCCAAACGTCATTAAACTTAAATCCAGAAATGACAATTGCATTTGCACATGGAACATTTAACGTAACAAATACAATCATTCAGTTCCCATTTATTGCAGTATTAGCATGGATCGTAACAAAAATCATTCGTGGTGAAGATTCATCTATTAACTTCAAACCGCAACATTTAAATCCAATCTTTATTGAGCAATCTCCAGCTATTGCTTTAACTGAAGCTCAAAAAGAGGTTGTGCGTATGGCTGAATTTTCATTACACGGCTTAAAAGAAGCGAATCAATATTTAAATACACAAGACAAAAAGCATGAAAACATGGCTACTCAATTAGAAGGAGCTATTAACAATTTAGATAAAAAAATTACCGAGTATTTAGTTTTACTATCGGAAAAGCCGCTTTCACCTTCAGACTCTGAAAAACATTCCGTTTTAGCAGGTGTTGTTGGAGATATTGAACGTGTTGGTGATCATGTAGAAAACCTAGTAGAACTTGTAGATTTCCAAATTTCAAACCGTGTTTCCCTATCAGACGAAGCACTAGCTGAACTAAATGAAATGCTTGAATTAACAATTTCAACATTACAAGACGCAGTTGAAGCTTTAACAAACTTCGATACTGAACTAGCACAAACGGTTATTGCAAAAGAACGTAAAATCGACCAAATGGAACGTGTTCTTCGTAAACGTCACGTATTACGTCTAAACGAACGTAGCTGTTCAGGTGATGCAAGTATCATCTTCGTTGATATGGTAAGTAACTTAGAGCGTATCGGTGATCACGCTGTAAATATTGCTGATGGTGTTTTAGGTGAACAAGGTAAAATCAATTTAAAACAATCATTATAATAGGAAAGAGACGCTAATGTAAGCGTCTCTTTTTCATTTCATATTTACTATTGTTCTTCCTTTTAACTTTCCTTGCAATATAAGTGTAAACTTCTCATCTAACTCTTCTAATGTACATTCTTCTGTATAAGATAGTAACTCTTTATTTTCCCATTCACTTGCTAAGAGTGTCCATACATCTCTTCTCACATCCACTGGGCATTGCACAGAATCTACCCCTAAAAGGCTTATACCTCGCAAAATAAACGGGTATACCGTTGTTTGTAATTCCTGGCCGGCCACATTACCGCATGTCGTTACACAACCACCATACTTTACCGTTTTCAAAGCTGTTTCTAACATATGTCCACCTACAGTATCGATAACTCCGGCGTATATTCCTTTAAGCATTGGTCTTCCGGATTCATCATTCAATTCCGCGCGATGAATCACCTTTTTCGCCCCTAAACGTAGTAACACCTCTTCCTCTTCCATTTTCCCTGTCGCTCCTACTACGTTATATCCTAACTTACTTAAAATACTAACAGCCACACTCCCTACGCCGCCTGTAGCCCCCGTTACTAAAACATCGCCCATACTAGGCGTTACTCCTGCTCTAATAAGCTTATATACTGATAAAGCAGCTGTAAAACCTGCTGTCCCGTACATCATACTTTCCTTTAATGACATTCCCTCTGGCAAAGAGATAATCCAAGATGCTGGCACGCGAATATACTCTCCGAAACCACCAGAAGTATTCATACCTAAATCATATCCCGTTACAATGACTTGGTCTCCTAGCTTAATAGTTTCATCCTCACTACTCACAACTACTCCTGCTGCATCAATTCCTGGTGTATGAGGATATGTTCTCGTAACACCTTTATTACCTGTGGCTGAAAGAGCATCTTTATAATTTAATGAAGAATAATGAACCTGTATTAATACGTCTCCCTCAGGTAAACTACTTACTTCTCTCTCGACAACGTTTCTTACAAACTGCTTATTTTCTGTTTCGTTCACAACAATTGCTCGGAATGATGTATGATTCATTATGCTCTTTCTCCTTTATCCGTAAAATTCTTCTTTATTATATAGAAAATATACGTACGGCTACTCATTTCTTCTTGGCTATATTTCAACAAATCTTACTTCTCTATTACTTTCTCATAATACATATTTTCATTTCTACTAAAACAACTTATACTTATTCTACATCTCAAAAATAAAATATAGAAAATCTGACTTTTTATAAATAAATTGAATTTTTACGAAATGTAAATGATTTGTAATGTTTTTTTTCGCTAAATTTCATTATAATAAGTGGATATGAGTGTCGTATTTCAATCCAAATGAAGGAGTACAAGAAATGGAGCAAAACCCATCTTTGCAAGAAAATACACGCAGTAAACCGAAAAATAGTAAGAAAAAAATAAAAATTATTATAAGCGTTATTCTATTCTTTTTAATAGTAGGTGGCGGTTATACTTGGTTTTTAGTAAATAAAGCATCTTCTGCTGTTCGAAATGCCGCACACGATTTAGCACGCGGTGATAAATCTGATTTACGTGATAAAGCTGTAAAACCTATTACGAACAATGTCTCTGTCTTAGTAATGGGTGTTGATGAAAGCGATGTCCGCGGGAAAGAATACGGTGAAGCTATAAGAACGGATGCACTATTACTTGCAACGTTTAATAAAGATAGCAAAACTGTAAAACTATTAAGTATTCCACGAGATACATATACTTATATTCCAGTGGAAAAGAAAAAAGATAAAATTACACACGCTCATGCATACGGTTCTACTAAAAACGGAAAAGATGGTGGACCACAAGCAAGTATTGATGCAGTTGAAAAATTACTAAATGTTCCTGTTGATTACTTTGTAAAGTTTAACTTCAAATCATTTATGAAAATTGTAGATGATTTAGGCGGTATTGAAGTCGATGTACCAGTTGAATTTACTGAACAAGATAGTAATGATAATGCTGATGCAATTCACCTAAAAAAAGGTGTTCAAAAGCTAAATAGTGAAGAAGCTCTCGCTCTTGCTAGAACGCGCCACATCGATAGTGATGCAATGCGTGGACAACGTCAACAACTCGTTATTGAAGCAATTTTAAAGAAACTAACAAGCGTTGGATCTGTAACAAAAGTTGGTAATATTATTGATGATATTAACGGGCAATTCGTTACAAACTTAACATTCGATGATATGCTTTCATTCTATAAATATGGGGCGGATTCTTCAATTGAGAAATTACAAATTCAAGGTGACGACTGCTATATGGAAAAAGGTGACGATACATGTAGCAAATCTGCTGGTGGTGGCCGAACGTATTACTACAATCCAGATAAAAAAGAATTAGCAACTGTTACAAACCAACTTCGTACTCACCTTGGATTACCTGCATATACAAAAACAGACTCTGATTCGAAGAAAACAAGTACAGAGAAAACAAAAGAATCTAAGTCTGAAAATTCAAGTGAACGCGAATCAAGTAACAACGAATCTAAAAATAAGAATAAAAATAGCAATGAAGATACAGAAACATCGTCTAACGACAATGAATAAAAAAGAAGTAGTTCTCTATGGAGGTAGAGAACTGCTTCTTTTTATTTCTCTATAATTAAAAATCAGAACTTTCTAACTATCTTTTTTAATATTTTTAAATTATAATAAATAGTAGCAATCTATTCCAATTATCAGGGGGCTCATACATATGAAAGCTGCAGTAAAACATAACATCTCAGATTTTAAAGACTACTTAAAGTCAAACGATATATACATGGAAGAAAATATAGATGAAAATGATGGTTCTGTTCATTTTTCAGTAGGGTTAGAGACAGAAGCTGGAGCAAAAATTCAACTTATCGCTGCTTTCCAAAACGAACATCCTACTGTAGATATATACTGCTTCAATGTTGCTCACGTACCTAATGAAGCATCAACAAATGATATTTTGCACGTTATCAATGAATTAAACACATCTTATCGATTTGCAAAATTCACATTAAACAAGCAAAATGCAATTGATATTTCAGCATCTCTTGCATTCTCAGAACCAAACTTTAATCCAGCACTTGTCTTTGAACATACGAGAATGCTATATAAATTAGCAAATGACGAATATAAAAACTTAATGAAAGTTATTTGGGCATAATCAACCGGTCCTCAAATAGCGGGATAAATAAAAGGATGGGCTGCAAGCAGCGCCATCCTTTTATTTCGATATCATATCAAACCACATCTTAACAGCAGTGCCTACAATCAAAATCGATAACATATATTGTAGTGCTTTTTGATTGATCCTCTTCCCAACTCGCGCTCCAAGCGGCGCAGCAAAGATACTTGCAATCGCAATAATAAGAGCTGGAATTATAACTACTTGCCCAGTTATCACTTTTCCAGTTGTAATCCCTACTGAGGAAATAAACGTAATAGCGATAGATGTCGCTATTGTTGTACGTATTGGTAATTTTAAAATAACTAGCATAATTGGAACTAAAAGGAATGAACCTCCAGCACCTATAATGCCTGACGCTCCGCCTACAATAAAAGCTAACAAGCTTGCTAACCATTTATTATATTTCACTTCATTACCATTATTACGTTTCGGTACGAACATCATAATAGCAGCAATTGTTGCTAATGCTGCATAAACAACATTTACCGTATGTTCCTCCAATACGTTAGCACCAAAACTCCCTATGAAACTTCCTATTAATATACTAGCTCCCATATACACAACTAGCGTTTTATCCATATCATTACTTTTTCGATAGGCCCATGCCCCTGCAAAAGTTGCAAAGAATACTTGCACCGCTGTAATACCACTCACTTCATGTGACGTATAACCAGTAAATCCTAGCAATACCGGAATGTATAGGATCATCGGGTAATTAATAATCGCACCGCCAATTCCAACCATTCCCGATATAAATGATCCTATAAACCCAATTATAAAAAGTAATACGACTAAACTCACCTTATATCCCCCGCCTTCTAAAAAGAAGGTGATTTAAATGAATAAGTTCACATTCCCATCTGAAGCATCTGCTAAATAAGCTCCTACTCCTGCAAACTCTACCCCTTCCATAATCTCTTCCTCTTTTAACCCTAATAAATCTACTGTCATTTGACAAGCTACAAGTTTAATCCCCTGTTCTTTCGCCAAATCCATTAAATCTGGTAAAGGCATCGCATTATGTTTTTTCATAATACCTTTAATCATCTTTGGTCCCATACCGGCAAAATTCATTTTTGATAATCCCATCTTATCAGCTCCGCGCGGCATCATTTTTCCAAATACTTTTTCGATAAAAGTTTTCTTTACCTTCACATGTTCATCTTTCCTTAAAGCATTTAATCCCCAGAAAGTATGAAAAATAGTAACCTCTTGATCATAAGCAGCTGCACCATTGGCAATAATATAAGCAGCCATCGCTTTATCATAATCTCCACTAAACAAAACGATTGTTGTTTTCTTCTGTTGTTCCATGTTGTTCTCCCTCCAATTACCTATAGGGGTATTCGATTGTTTATAAAAAGGCTCAAATCATTTACCTCTGTACTATACGACTTTACCTTCCCAAGCTAACATACCACCTACCATATTGATCACTTGAAAACCATAACTTTCTAAAAACTGAACGGCTCTTGCACTTCTTCCGCCTGAACGACAAACGATAATATATTCCTGTTTTTTATTTAGCTCATGCATACGAAATTCTAATAGCCCTAGTGGAATATTACATGCTTCTGGAATTTTCCCTTCAGCTACTTCTTCTACTTCACGTACATCTATAATATTTACTGCTTCTTTACGTAACAATTTTTCTTCTAATTCTTTTGCTGTCATTTCTTTCATTTTAAATTTCCTCCTCACAAACCATTCATCCCGCCTGAAACATTAATAACATGCTGAAATCCTAATTTCTTTAATACTTTTGCTGCTTGCTTACTTCTCATCCCGCTCTGACAAATAACGATTACTTCCTTATTTTTATCTAACTGACTTGCTCTACTAGCTAACTCATTTAACGGGATATTTTGAAATCCTTTCATATGATTTCCTGTATATTCACCTACTGTACGAACATCGATAAAGTACTTTCCTTGTTTTCCTACTATACTTTTTAATTCTTTTCCGTTTATATTTTGAACACCTTTCACAGGTAAAAAGCGTGAAATAACAAACCATGCAGCAAGTACAATGAAAAGCGTACTTAATATTGTGTTCATATAACCAACCTCTCTATATTTATAAAACTACTACGCCTTCTTAATCCAAAACTTCAGCACATCAGCTTCTTCTACATGCTTTACGATGTCATGACCACTTTTATTTGCCCATGCTGGAATATCCTTAACTGACCCTTTATCCGTTACATGTACTTCTAACACTTCTCCAGTTTGTAACGTATCCATCGCTCTCTTCGTTCTTACAATCGGCATTGGACATGCTAAATCTTTCGCATCTAATACTTGTTTTACATTCATCATCTATTCCTCCAGTTTTTATTTATTTCATTATTCGTGCACTGCACAACGATTTGGACCAATCTCCATTTCACGCTCTTCATCTACACTCGGATGAATTTTACCCATATTTGTTTGGCGGATTTCTTCATATGCATTTGGCTGAGGTGGTAAGTTTTCTGTTACAGTTTTACGGAACTCTACCTCATCCTCAATATTTAACCCTGCATTATACGCAAACAAATCTTTTAATTTTGCGCTAACAATACCACTTTCGTTCATTTCACTTATTTTTGAATAATGAGCCGGTAACACAACTAAATTTTGAGATAGTTCTTTATATCGGCTATACAAAGTATTACGTAAATCACTTACCCAATCTTCAGCCTTCCCAGCAAGATCTGGACGCCCGATTGAATCTACAAATAAAATATCGCCCGATAATAAATAGGAATCGTCTACAATAAATGATGTACTTCCAATCGTATGCCCCGGTGAGTATAATGCGTCAATTTCAATTTTAGTACCCCCCACCGTAATAACAGATCCTTCTACAAGCGGTTCGTATGCGAAAACAACTTCCTCCGCATCTTTTGGCGGTAACCAATACGTACCACCTACTTTTTCCGCTAACTTACGTCCTCCAGAAATATGGTCTGCATGTAAATGTGTATCCATTACATTCGTAATCTTAACATCATGCTCTTTCGCAAATTCTTCATATGCTTCAACTGTTCTTACTGCATCAATAACTGCTGCTTCACCGTTTGAAACGACCATATAAGATAAACAGCCTTTTCCAAGACGGTTAAACTGATACATACTTCCCCCATTTTTTAAATCTCCAACTTTTATAGGCTTTACATATTCACTCCAAGCCTTCATACCACCAGCTAAATAATAAATATTTTCTAATCCAGCCTCTGTTAATTGCTCTGCCACAAATATAGAAGACCCTTCTTTTGCACACACTACTAAAACATCTTTATCTTTAGGTAATTCACTTACAATATGATCTACACCATCTAACAAATCAAAATATGGTTTATTTATAGAAGAAACTTGTTTCCCTTCAATTTTCCATTCTTCATAATCCTTCTCATTACGAACATCTAAAATGAATAACTCTCCGAATAAAACTTTCTCTGCCACATCTTTTGCTTGTAATGATTTAACGCTCATCTTCTTACCCCCTGAGGTATATTTTTATTTAAAAAAATTTAATTCTCTATATTCCCTTACCACTCTACCATACCTGGAATGACATTTTTCACATTTGCATAACCTTGCTCTTTCAACATTTGGCAAGCTACATCACTACGGTTACCAGTTCGGCAAACAACATAAATTTGTTTCGTCTTATCTAATCCTGCGCTTGCTAGTTCACCTAATGGCACCGAAATGGCCGATGGAATATGACCAAAGGCGAATTCCGCCGCTTCACGAACATCTACTACAGTACACTCTTCACCACTTAATACTATATCTTGCAATTCCGCATTCGTAATTGTATGAGGATACTTCACTACTTCATCCACTTCATGCTCATGTGCTTTCCTAACATAATGCATCAAAACATCACCCTCTTGTTTCGTCCCGATATATTGATGCCCTACTTTATTCGCCCAGCTTTGTATGTCTACTGTAGACCCTTTATCTGTTGCCTCAATTTCAATCACTTGCCCTGGCGTCAACCCTTCCATCGCCTTCTTCGTTTTCACAATCGGCATCGGACAAGCCAAACCTTTACAATCTAAACTCATATCCACTTTTATACTCATAGTCGATTCCTCCACAACTTATATACACATACCTGTAGGGGTATGATAAAATGTTTTTGAAAATCTGTCAACACTTACGTTTGACAGATTATCGGCTTTTCACAAGTAATTGAACAGCTTCTTTAATTAACTCTTCATTTGAACCATTACCACTTTCAAACTGTTCACGCAAACATTGCTCTAAATTCGTTCCAACAACAAGTCCAATTGTACGATCAAGTGCAGAACGAGATGCCGTTAACTGTGTAATAACCTCTCGGCAATCTTTTCCTTCTTCCATCATACGAAGCACACCACGAACTTGCCCTTCAATACGTTTCAATCTATTTTTCATATCTTGATTATATTCCATTGTATAATCACCTCATTACCATTATGTCACCATTTATAACTTATGACAATACAAAATACCCTATAGGGTATTTTGTAAACCCCTATTTTTAATATTTATCTTATGAGTTTGCAATGCAAGCAGTTAAACATTAATGTGTAGGCTTTCATCTTCCACTAAATTTTGAAGTGGAAGCTGAAAAAACATTAATATATAATACGGTCTGGTAATACTGTCCCATACAATTTAAAACCACCATCTACATTCTTTACCTTATATCCTTTTTCCATTAACATGCGCGCTGCAACATACCCTCTCATGCCAAGTTGACAAGTGATATATATTTCTTTATCCACTGGCACTTCATCTAAACGATCACGTAATTCATCTAATGGAATATTAATAGAGCCTTTAATCATTCCTTGTTTTAGTTCATTAGGCTCTCGAACATCAATAAGATATCCACCATTTTCAACAATACGATCTATCTCATGCCATTGTACTGTGTACACAAAACCATCTACTATATTACTTGCCGCATACCCTACCATGTTTACTGGGTCTTTTGCAGAAGAATAGGGCGGAGCATATGATAATTCTAAATCTGGCAAATCAATTACAGTTAAATTTGCTTTTATTGCCGTTGCGATAACATCGATACGCTTATCTACACCGTCACGTCCTAACGCCTGCGCTCCATAAATTTTTCCGCCATCTTTATCAAAAATTAATTTTATTAGCACTGGCGTAGCATTCGGATAGTATCCCGCATGCGAATTTGCCTGTACATGTACTACCTCATAGGGTATATTTAATCGTTTTAATATTTTCTCATTTACTCCCGTCGAAGCAACTGTTAAATCAAAAACTTTCGCTACCGAAGTTCCCAGCGTACCTTTATATAAAGAATCCGTATGACCATGAATAATATCTGCTAACATGCGACCTTGACGATTAGCCGGCCACGCTAAAGGAATCATCGTTTCTGTTTCAGTAACAAAATCTTTCACTTCAATCGCATCACCAATTGCATATATATGTGGATCCGATGTTTGAAATTTTTCATTTACTTTTATCGTTCCTCTAACTCCTAACGCTAATCCTGCATCTTTCGCTAAACTACTCTCTGGTTGTACACCAATTGCTAAAATAATCATATCTGTCTCTATGATTGAACCACTTTTTAAACGTACAACAGTCCCGCTCTTTTCTAATGCATCTACACCGTCTTCAAAAACAAGCTCAACATTATGATCTTTCATATGCTCATGCACATACGCTGCCATTTCATAATCGATTGGCGGCATCACTTGATTCGCCATCTCTACGAGAGTAACATCAATTCCTCGTTCTCTTAAGTTTTCAACCATTTCCACTCCAATAAATCCGCCACCAATAACCGTCGCATGATGTGGTTTCTTCTCATCAATATACGCTTTAATACGATCTGTATCAGGTACATTCCGTAACGTAAACAACGCCTTCGCTTCTTCAATACCTGGAATAGATGGAACAATTGGTTTTGCCCCTGGTGAAAGAATTAAAATATCATATTCCTCGTTATATGTTTCATTTGTCGTTACATTCTTTATAGTAATTGTTTTCTCTTCTTTATTAATCTGTACTACTTCACTCAATACACGTATATCTAAATTAAAACGCTTCGACATTCTTTCAACAGTTTGTACTAATAATTTTTGTCTTTCTGTAATGACACCGCCAATATAGTATGGTAACCCACAATTTGCAAATGAAATATACTCACCACGCTCCACCATAATAATTTCATCTTCTTCACTTAAACGACGAAGCCTTGCAGCCACTGATGCTCCGCCCGCAACTCCGCCTACTACAACTATTTTTCTAGACACATTTCAAACCTCCATATTATTTATTATTGAATTTTCTCATGTATCACATACACAAAACCTATACCTGTATGGGTATATGATAAATTATAAAAAATTTAATTTCAATCAATATGTCTTTCTTTCACAAATTCGAAACAAATAAAAAAAGAACCTAGATCTCTCCAAGTTCTTTACAAATGAAGCAACCCATCGTTCCATTACCATACTTCCTATAATCTCTTTGTAAAACTATAATCCATGTTCCCGCCTAGCGCTGCCGCTGTATCACCAGTTTCTCTAAAATCATGTGTATACATTTTTTCAAATAAACCGAAATCTACTTGCTTATAAAATTCAAAACAAGGGAATCCATCATGCTCCCCTTGAATATCCATACCACCATCCTGTTTCACACATACATTTAATACATAATCCACAGGAGGTGCATATACATTTAATGGATTACTTGCACTCGCACTCATTTTGAATTGCACACCTTCAGAATTCCATGTGATATCAGTACACACAATATTTTCTGTACTTGCTTTCCCTGTTCTTTTACTCACAGAACCATCTGGACTTGTAACCTTCTCGGTCGTAATACCCGTGTTCGCATATGAAAACACTTCTTCTTTATAAAAATCAACTACTACCTCTTGCTCAACTCTAGAGCGCATCGTATTTACCGCATGTGGGGTAAATTCACGCGAATCACCTTCGAATTGAACTACTTTTCCTGTTTCCATATCCTTTTTAGCTTCAGTCCAAGACATTGGAATAAATACACTGGCTCTAATTTTCACGATGTTAGTCATAAGAAACACCTCTATAATTTTATTTTAGATACTGAATACTATTGAGTAAAATAGACCATAATTTCAATGCTAAAACCAATAAATTTCTCTTTTACTTTTCTACTTCCTTCTAAAAATAGCGCTATATTTATGTTTAGACTGTCGTTTTAAAGTTATATTCCATCTCTCCAGCTAGTGCTGCTGGAGTATCATTTGTTTCTCTAAAATCATGTGTATACATTGATTCAAACGGACCAAAATCTACTTGTTTATAAAATTCATAGCAAGGGAAACCATCATGTACACCTTCAACATGCACAGTACCACTTTTATTAACTCGTATAGCCAACAAATAATCAGCTGCAGGTGCTGCCGCGTTTAACGGATTACTTGCACTTGCTCTCATTTCAAATGAAACTTCATCCTCGCCCCATACGATATTAGTACATACAATATTTTCTGTATTTGTTTCTCCTTTTTGATACTCAGTTGAGCCATCTGGATTTGCAATCTTCACTGTGACGATACAAGCATCTGCATATTTGAAAATTTCTCTTTTATAAAAATCAATATTCACTTCTTGTTCTAATCTTGAACGCTTTGCGTTCACCGCGTATGGTGTAAACTCACGTGCATCTCCAGCATATTCAAACGATCTTCCTGTTGCAGGATCCTTAATAGGTTCCAGCGATGCATATGGTGCAAAGACACTCCCTCTAATTTTCACAATATTAACCATGTGAAACCTCCATTGATTCTATATTATATAAATCATTATTTGTTCTACCAACAAAATATAGTCAATTTGATTGACTATATTGTATATAGTACAATAGGCATTACATATAGTCAACTTAATTGACTACAAGCGCGGAGGTTATATATATGGATCAAACATTTAACGAGTTAGATCTTACATCGCTTTTATCATTATCATTTAGCACATTAATTACTGAGCTACATGACAGATTAAGTGAATTGGGATTTAAAGATATTAGACCAGCACATGGTTTTATGTTCAAACGCATCCTTCCTAATGGGGCAACTGGTATAGAGCTAGCTGAATATTTAGGGGTTTCCAAACAAGCTATAAGTAAAATGGTGGATTCTCTTGAGAATAGTGGCTACGTTACACGTAAAACACACCCTACTGATAAAAGGGGTAAAATCATTGTTTTAACCGAACGTGGTTTAGCAGTAATGAAAGCAAAAGAAGAAATAGTAGCTGAAATAGAGCAGCGATGGATTGAAAATATAGGTACAGAACGAATGCAAATGCTAAAAGAAGATTTAACAACATTCGTTACTAAAGAAAATACAGAGAAGTTATCATCAAATATACGACCTGTCTGGTAAACAAAAACGAATCCACTTTGATTCATCTTTTTCAAAATGGATTCGTTTTCTACAGATATATTAAAAATCATTAATTTCTTTAAATTTTATTCTACTGAATATATTTTTTACGCGTTATATAATTCCATAATTCTCTTCACAACCAACTCCGCTGTGTTCTCCTCCGGTGGCATCAATAAATTCGTAGTTACCCCATACACAATAGGATTCAACTCTACTTCATATCCACCATATACAAATTCTTCCGTTGTCGGCAAGTAACCAATATACCCGTTCATATATCCACCAAAGAAAGCTAGTTCATTTTGAAGACGCTCTTTCACTTCTAATGACATTTCCGAAAAAGGTTCCATCGGTATACCGGAGAACATACCATCATTAACTTGAAACAGTTGCACTTCTAAATCAATACTTAACTGCCACATACCTTGCTTATATTTCTCTAAAACGATAGTAAGCCATTCATCCGTATTCACGCCCCACTGCTCTTCAGCTAACTGGGCCATGCTTCGTATCTCATCAATTTCAGGAATATCCTTCAACTTCATTTGCATCGTACTCGAAATCGTTCTTACAGTTACAATCGGGCTATATGTAACTGTCGGTAACATCGTTAATACATGTCCACTAAGCATGTAAGCCATTTGTGTTAATGCTTCCCTAGAACCACGATACTTCGCATTCACATTTCCAGCAGCACCTTGCACAATAATAACAGGACAGTTTTTGATTTTCTCAAGAATCTCTCTCGTTATTCCCGGATAATCTGCTGATAATACATCACTATCACCTTTTAAAACATTCGGATGCGCCGTACAAAACACTACAATCCCAGATAACTCTTTCGTTTCAGCATCTCTTATTGCTAACATCCCAATCCGTTTATCTACAACACCCTCTATATTTATTCCCATCTTTGCTCTTCCATCAGATGTTCTCTCTCTTCTGTTTACCCCAATATCACCTGTCGTAACTCCCCAGCCAATTTCACATCGCTTCAAGTTTTTATTCGCAGTAACAGCACCCTGCACTACATTATTTACTAAAATCGTTTTATACGACTGCACTAGCGGATCATCGCCGACTGTCTCTGGACCGGAGTGCGTATGAGTATAAACAACCGTTATTCGCTCAAATGGTACATGAAGCTCACTCGCTACTCGCTCACGAATCATATTCGTATCTTCTACTAACATCCCAATATTATCAATGCTTATAAATACAGTTTTCATTTTACCTTTTTCAAATACAAAAACCGTCCCATAAATACGCTCTTCAATATTATTTATTCCTGTCTCTCTATGATATCCGACAAAATCAATACCTATAGGCGGCGTAATATCCACCTTACATACCCCTACTTTGCTCATTTGAACCTCTCCATTTCTCTATGTAACTCCCTTTTTCAAGAATAGCATATTTGACCTTGTTCCAAATAAAAAAGAACGAACATAGCATTCTATGTCCGTTCTTTCCTTCACACATACTTCCGATGCACCATCTTCCCATCATAAGAAAACACAACGCCCTTACTCTCCACAATTGACTCCATATGCACCGTTCTTCCCCACAGCTGATGAAGATATGGTAATACCTTTTCTAAGTATTTTAAATCAAGCTCGATTCCTTCGTAACTATGTTTAATGTATAATTCTCCGTTCTTTAAGTAGTCTCCGTCTTCTACTACTAAGTACGGGAAGCCGCCATTTGTACGCATATTTACGAGTTGATCACGCACATGTTCCCACTCTTTATCTATTACTTTATACTCTTTTCCTTGGCGCTGGAATAAGTACATATCTTCTCGCATTACGAGGTCTTTATTTAAGTAGTTTCTTAAGAACGATACATCCCATTCAATTTCGCGTACTTCAAAGATTTTGTCACGACCAGACCCTGGTTTTACACCACGGCGTTTCATTTCTTCTGTCGGGTTGTTATAGCGTTCTTCAATATCTTCAAACATTTTAATACCGAGGTAGTATGGGTTAATGCTCGTTTTTGATGGCTGAACGACACCCGCATTAAGCTTTGCAAATTCGATCGCTTCAGAAGATGTTAAGTCCATTTCACGAAGTATGCGCTGGTGCCAGTAGGAAGCCCAGCCTTCGTTCATAATCTTCGTTTCAAGCTGCGGCCAGAAATATAACATTTCTTCACGCATCATCGTTAATATGTCCCGCTGCCAATCTTCTAGCTCACGGCTATATTCTTCAATAAAGAGGAGCAAGTCTTTCTCTGGTTGCGGTGGAATCTTCTTCTTTTTGCGTATATTGGATCGTTCTCTCTTTTTGTTTCGATCATCTAAATTCCATAGATCATCGTATTGTGATACCTTTTTCTTTTCTACTTCTTCTTCTAAATCATCAATACTCCACGCAAGTTTTGGGCGCATGAGCGAAGGATCAATGTGCTCTTGAATGGCAAGTACGGCATCTAAAAATGTTTCTACTTCTTCTTTTCCGTACTTATGCTCATATGCTTTCACCCGTTCAGCTGTCGCTGACATACTTTCTACCATATCTCGCTTCGTATTTGAAAAACGAATATTATTTTTAAAGAAATCACAGTGCGCTAAAACGTGCGCTACAATTAATTTATTTTGAATTAACGAGTTCGTATCTAGTAAAAAGGCATAACATGGATCAGAGTTAATAACGAGTTCGTATATTTTACTAAGACCTAAATCGTATTGTAATTTCATTCTGAAAAACTGTTTTCCAAAACTCCAATGTGAAAACCGCGTTGGCATCCCATATGCACCAAATGTATAAATAATTTCCGCTGGACATATTTCATAACGCATCGGATAAAAATCAAGCCCAAATCCAGTCGCAATTTCCGTAATTTCCGCAATCGCATATTGCAGTGCTTTATCGTCACTTGCTCTCATTATTTTCCCTCCTTACACTTTCCCTTAAGAAAGTGTATGATTGAGAACAAGCTTTCATGAGGATTGATTGCATAATAAAAAGACACCCTCGTAAAAACGAGAATGTCTCATCTATTAACCCTCAATAATCTCCATCTTCTCCGTAATCGGTGTACGAGCTTTTCCTTCTGGTGCTTTATCGAAATAGCCAAGATGAAGAATTCCAACAATACGTTGACCTCTTGTTAAACCAAGTCCTTCTATAAATAATGGATTGTAGTTCAATCCGCCTGATTTCCAAACACAACCTAATCCACGCTCCCAAGCAAGAAGTTGGAAGTTTTGCATAAATGCGCATGTTGCAGCGTAATCTTCGTCACGTTGAATTTGACGTGGATCTTCATTTATATATACAACGATTTGTGCAGGTGTGCTTAAGAAACGATCAGATAAAATTTTACCCCGTTTCGCTCTTTCTTCTTCTGTGAAAGAGTTTAATACTGCATCTACTAATTTCTGACGGCCTTCTCCAATGTATAATTTACAATTCCATGGTTCACGGTGTTTATGATTCGGTGCCCATGTTGCGTCGTTTAATAATTCAATTAATAACTCTTTGTCTACTGCTTTATCTGTAAATGTACGAACAGAACGTCTTTCTTTAATCACATTTGCGATGGAAGTATATGTAGTCATATTTTTCTCTCCCTTATTTTTATCTATATGTATAAGATTATTTTTAGTATTGATATTGATTTTCAATTTCGATTATACCCTAGTTTTTTACTATTAATCAATGTTTTATGTTGGAAAACTTTCAAAACATCATTTCATCATCCTGTGAATAAAAAAACTTAGCTTATTCACAAGTTTTTCACATTTTATGGAAATGATATGTGTAAAGTTTTCCACATTATCCATCTAGGAGGAGTTTATATGTACAAAAAAATCGCAGTAAGTATGACTATGGCAGCGTTATTATTTGGGGCAACCGTCTTCCCTATCCTCGCTGCTACGCCAAAAGAAGTAACATTGCATCACCATAAGCCTATTTCAGAAGAAGAAATGCAGTCACTCGAAAAACTCGGCTATAATAAACATGAAATTTGGAAAGCTGCCCACATTGCAAGAATTAGTAAAAAAGAAATAACAGACGTTTTAGCTTACTATAAACAAAATAAATCTTGGGAGAAAACAGCCGAATATTTCGGTGTAGATCCAAATAAATTGAAAAAGCATCATATGAATAAAGAAACAAAAAAAGCACTACTGCAAGAATTAGCAAATATGCAAAAATCTACACCAGATGGACTAAAACAAAAAATGAAAGAATATAATATCGGATTACGTCAGCTCACGGTATTAACAATCATCTCTCAAAAAAGTAATACTTCCCTTGATGATGTACTAAAAATGAAAAAAGACGGAATGGATATTAAACAAATTGCAGAAAAATTAAATGTAAACAAAGAAGATATACGCGCAGAAATGATTAAATTAGTAAAGTCGATTAAGGAAAAGAAAACAAATTAACACACCAAAAAGGAAGAGATTTTCAATACTCTTCCTTTTCTTTATGAACTTTCAATTTTCAAGTATAAATTCCCGTCTTTCCCAAAAACTAACACAAGTAAATGATATATGTCAGGGGGTGCGAAAATGTTCGGTTTATCATCTAAGAAATCCAAAAAGACTAATACAAAAACACTTTGTTCTATTCCAGAATTTATACAAACCATGACAGAATCTAGCGATTTTGTCTCTTATAACGTACTTGAAGATGAAACGTTATGCTTGTTTTATTATAAATCTGTCGTGGAAGCACTTATTATTAAACAATTCATTTTAACTCCTATAAAAAAGGAATCGGAACAAATCCAAAACATCTCTGATTTATGTAATATCGTCTCTATTGAAGATATTATTACCTCCCCTTCTATTGATGATATTCGTGAGAAATTATTAGGTGGATATATTTTAATACGCTTAAAAAACAATTTGAATCCCGATCAATATGCTTTAATTCGTGCCGAGAGTACTGTTTTAGGAACACGATTATATAACGATACAGAAAATGAGTATAGCGTAATCGGACCTAAAATCGGTTTCGTTGAAAACCTTGATACAAATATACACTTATTACGCCGAAACATTGTAACTGAGCAACTCATTTTTAAAGAAGTTACCGTGGGGTCTATGTCAAAAACGAAAGTAGCAGTTGCTTATATAGACGGAGTTACAAATGAACAATTTATCAATACTGCAATACAACGGCTAGAGGACATTGACTTTGATGTCCCATTTGATGCAACTATGATTGAGCAATTTATTAGTGATAATAGCAATTCACCTTTCCCTGTTCTATTACCTACAGAACGATTAGATCGAGCTGTATTTGCTTTAATTAACGGAGAAGTTTTAATTTTAACAGATGGCTCTCCATATGCTTTATCAGGACCAACAACGTTACTGGATTTTTTCATTTCACCAGAAGATTATTATTTACCGTGGATGATTGGATCTTTCTTTCGTATTATTCGTTTTTTCGGAGCTATATTTTCTCTTTTTTCCTCCGCTATTTATACAGCGGCTTTAACATATCATTATCAAATGATTCCTGCCGATTTACTAGGTCCTATTATTTTCTCGAGGGCTAACGTACCTTTCCCTCCTATTCTAGAAGCACTCTTTTTAGAAATTACAATCGAATTGCTTCGTGAAGCGGGAGCGCGTTTACCGACAAAAGTCGGACAAACAATTGGGATTGTTGGTGGGATTGTAATTGGACAAGCATCTGTTGAAGCAGCTTTAACGAGTACAATTCTATTAATTGCAGTTGCTTTATCCGCCCTTGCATCTTTCACAACACCGACTGTGAAGATGTCTTCTACTATCCGTTTGTTACGCTTTCCGCTTATTCTTTTAGCTGGCGCATTCGGAGGATTAGGCCTTATTGTCGGATTTGTATTTATTTTAGCTCATTTAATTAAATTAAAATCACTTGGATCACCTTATTTATTACCTTTATATCCATTTCGTGGTTTAGGTACAGCAGAAGGTTTTCTTCGATTACCATTTAGTCAAACGGCACAAAGGCCTTCTTTCCTTAGACCAAAATCAAAATGGCGTTATAATCCGAATAAAGCAAAACAGAAACGTGATGGTGATAATGAATGAAAAAACTTTTATTGTACCTTATTATTATCTTTTTCATTCTACAAACTGGCTGTACACAAACGTATATAGTGGATGCACAGCGTATTATTCATATTGTTGGATTCGACATCACAAAAAACAAAAGATTCCAAGGGACTATCTTATTCCCAGAGTACACACATGGTGTAAAGTCTAAACCAGAAACTCAATCAACATCTGCCCGTTCACTTGAGACAATCGCCTCACGACTAAATGCGAAATCGCCTCACAATGTTGTTGTAGGTCAAATGCGTGTCGTCCTATTTGGAAAGGCTCTAGGAGAACGCGGAATGGGAGAAATTATTACTAACTTACAACGTGACCCAAATATCGGGCGTGATGTACAACTAGCAATTGTAGATGGATCGGCTGAAGAACTTTTAAATTACGGAAAAAAAAATGGATCGTTATATATTGCTGATTTACTCGAGCAAAATATAAGAAATGAGAACATTCCACAAACCTCATTAAACATTTTTTTATATAATTACTACTCTTCTGTATGTGATGCCTACGTCCCCTATATTAGAATGGGCGATAATCATTCTGTCGCTGTCAAAGGACTTGCTTTTTTAAAAGGCGATAAAGTCGTTATGTATACGGATAAAAGACATTCTGTTTTAGCAAAATTACTTATTAATCCTACGAAAAATGGACGTTACGAGGCAGCGATAACAAAGGATAAACATAAAGGTATGGTTGTTATACAAAACTTAGCTGGGAAAAATAAATATGATATAGATCAAACTGGCGACATACCTAAGGTAAAAATCCATTTAAAATTAAATGGATTAATTAAAAACTCTCCTGATTGGATTGATTTAAGAAAAAAAACAAATATCAATTATATAAAAAAACAAATTGAACGAAACGTTGAAAAAGACTGCGAAGATTTAATAAAACAATTTCAAGAAAAGGAAATTGATCCTTTAGGAATACGAGATGAAATTAGAAGCCATACGAGAAAATGGAATATAAAACAAATTCGAAATATGTATAAAAATGTAGCAGTGGATATAAATTTAGATCTTAATATTGTACAATCTGGAATCGGGGAATAGTGAGGTGAAATAAGCAATGAATACAATGAGTAAAGCAAAGACAGTCTCTCCATACTTTGCATTTATCTTATTACATTCTCTTCAAATTGGAATAGGAGTTCTTGGATATCAACGTGTAATTTTAAAAAACGCTGGTTATGATGCCTGGATTTCTCTCATTATTGCGGGAATTGCAACTCATATTGTGCTGTTTTGTATGTTAAAAATGTTAGAAAAAGATGGAGATTTAATTAGCATTCACACAACAACTTTTGGAAAATGGATTGGTTCTATATTTTCCATGATTTTTACTCTTTATTGCTTATTATTCTGCCTTACTGTTCTTCGTACATATATGGAAGTAATACAAGTTTGGATTTTCCCTACTATTAAATTGTGGAAACTTACACTTATGTTTTTATTAGTCACTTACTACATTATAAAGGGCGGCTTCCGCTCTGTGACAGGGATATGCTTTTGGGGAATTGTACTTCCTATTTTCGTTGTATTCTTTTTAATCTATCCAATGAAATATGCTCATTTTCGTAATATTTTACCTATTTTTACACATTCACCTGTTGACATACTTATATCTGCAAAACAATCTGCATTAGAGTTTCTTGGCTTTGAAACAATTCTTATCTTCTATCCACTTATTGAAAAAGGAAAATCTTTAAAAAGATGGGCTCATGCAGGAATTGTTTTTAGCACTTTAATTTATGTAGTTTTAGCTATTGTATCTTTTATGTATTATAGTGAAGGACAATTAAATCATACTATTTGGCCTACTTTAACAATGTTGAAAATAATTAAAGTTCCTTTCATTCAACGGTTTGAATATATTATTATTTTTGTTTGGTTTTTAATTATTTTGCCGAACCTTTGTTTAACTATTTGGTCATCATGTCAAACGATGAAGCGTTCATTTCATATTTCATTTAAATTTACATTACCGTTTTTTATTTTCATCGTTTTTATAGCTTCTTTATTTTTTAAAAACCGTGAAAGTATAAACACATTAAATACAATACTGTCTCAAGCTGGCTTATATATTGTATACGCTTATATCCCGATTTTATTTCTATTCCATTCACTACGATGGCATTTCAAAAATCGGTCAAAAAAATCTTCACCCGACACACCATAATCTCTGATACAATTTGATTAATACATTTGTAAAGGGGACAAGCGTATGAAGAAATATGTATTTTCTTTACTTGCAGTACTGAGTTTAATTCTTGCTGGATGCGGAAGCAGTGGTACAAATGAAAAAAAATCATCTGAATCAAAAGAAGAGCACGACCATGCATCGCACACTCAGCAAGCTGACATTCAAGAGAAAACAAAAGGAGTCGACACACTTCCTACCTTCCTAGACAAGCTTGATCCACAAATGAAAGATATCTACACTGTCGCTGGACAAAATGCAGAGCTATTAGATTGGATTCCATGTTACTGTGGTTGCGGTGAAAGTGTAGGACATAAAAATAATAAAAATTGCTTTATTCGTGAAATTAAAAAGAATGGTGAAGTTGTTTGGGATTCCCATGCAACGACTTGCGTCAATTGCTTAGAAATCGCTGTTGAATCTGCTTCGATGAAACAAAAAGGAAAATCAACGCTTGAAATTCGTAACTATATCGATAATAAATACAAAGAAGGTTATGGCAAACCAACACCTACGCCAATGCCAAAAGCTTAAAAAACGAGGACACACCTCGTTTTTTTCATTCACTTTTTTTCTTAACAAATTCTTTCAAGTGTATTTCTCCTTACTTATCACACACTATATATAACTCTCGGTAAGGAGGGTACACAGTGCAAACATATAACGATTATGATAAAGCTCTCTATTACACGTATTGCTGTAATTGGGATAAATTACTCGTTCTCATGGTTCAAACGAACGATCAATTATTTTCTAAGCGTATTGAGCATTTTTTACACGCTTATCAATACAGTAAAGAACTGCCAGAAGTTGATAAACAATTGCAGCTCCTATTTCAATATATTGACCACGCATCCCAAAAGTCACATGTAGAAGAAGTAGAGCAAATTCAAATGTAAAATATAGCGCTATTCTCTTCTGGAGAATGGCGCTTTTTTAAAATATTTATATCAATAAAAGTTTCCCCTTATAAAACTTTTATTGATAAACATATTTTTTCTTTCTTTTCTGTGCCACTTCATACTATAATTTAGTATGTAACTATTATAAGTGAGGTATAAAATATGGGACGAGAAAAAAAGCAAGAATATGCTTTACTTACCGCTTGGGGAGCTTCTTTTATCGCTACACTAGGAAGTTTATACTTTTCCGAAATCATGAAATTTGAGCCTTGTGTTCTTTGTTGGTATCAACGTATTTTTATGTATCCATTCGTGTTATGGCTCGGTATCGCTGTAGTAAAAAAAGACTATCGCATCGCAAGTTATTCTTTACCAATTGCAAGTATTGGTGCTTGTATTTCTTTATATCACTATGCGATTCAAAAAATCGCAGCATTTTCAGCTGCTGGGGCAGCTTGCGGTCGTGTACCATGTACGGGAGAATACATAAACTGGTTCGGCTTTGTGACAATCCCGTTTTTAGCACTTATCGGCTTTATTACAATCGCTGTTTGTAGCTTTATTGTCATCAAAAACAAATAAGGAGATGAAAGAATGAAAAAAATGCTTATATTTGGCGGTATTATTATCGTCTTATTTGCGGCAATCTTTGCTGTAACACAAATGGAAAAGAAAAACGCATCGACAGATGAAAAAGGTTACTACTCAAATAAAATTTCTCTTGAGGATCTCAATAAAAATATAGAAGATAAAAAAGAACAAACGATTTACTTTTATCAAACCTCTTGCGTTCATTGTCAAAAGGTCTCTCCTATTGTTGTACCTTTAGCGAAAGATTTAAATGTTGATATGAAGGTAATTGATATTGAAAATTTAAACGAGCCTTGGGATAAATACAATATCCAAGGAACACCGACAATTATTCATTTTAAAGATGGTAAAGAAGTAAGCCGTATTAGCGGAGAACAATCAAAAGAAAAATTCAAAGAATGGTTTGAACAAACGAAGAAATAACGAGAAAAGGAAACTCCTTCTACACATGAAATGGGCGTAAATTCCCAAACTAATGTATAAGGAGGGGGTTTTATGCCAGAAGTAAGATGCTCTGTTTCCAATTGCTCATTTTGGGGACAAGGTAACTTTTGTCAAGCCAGTGCGATTATCGTTCAGCCAGATGCAGATGAATCGGGTCAAACTGAAAATGATTCGTATACAAGTGCAGTTTTAACAAACGAGACGCTAGAAAGTTCTGTAGCAACGAGTGTAGAAACTTGTTGTCATACTTTTAAACCAAGGTATTAACACATACTCCACCTCATATACGTGAGGTGGTTTTTTCTTTTCCTCTTCTTGTTTACGTCCTCCCCAATTCTCCCTATAATAAAATTAATATTTTTATGAATATGAAGGTGAAATAATATGACTAAAACAATTGCAGATATCGCCAAATTGGCTGGAGTTGCAAAAAGCACAGTTTCTCGTTACTTAAACGGTGGATACGTAAGTGATAAAACAAAACTTAAAATCGAAAGTATTATTCAAGAAACAAATTTTTCTCCCAATACATTTGCTCAAAGCTTAAAAGCAAAAACAACAAATTTAATTGGTGTTATTATCCCCCGATTAGACTCCTTCGCTACAATGAAAACACTTATTGGGATTGATAATACGTTACAGAAAAATAACTATCAAATGCTTGTAGCAAATGCAAATCAAACAATTGAAACTGAAATACAAGCAATGGAAAACTTTATAAAACAAAGAGTAGCTGGCATTATTTTATTAACCAAAACTTTAACAAATAAGCATCAACAAATTATTGTTAATTCAAATATCCCTATTTTATTCGTTGGGCAAGAATATAAAGATCAATATTGCCTCGTTCATGATGATTATGATGCAGCTTATGAGTTAGGAGCATACGTGTTATCACAAGGGCATAGAAATATCGCCTATTTAGGAGTAGAGAAAGATGATATTTCTGTTGGTATAAATCGAAAAAACGGTTTTCAAAAAGCCATTGAAAATTTAGAACCAACTTGCAGTGTTTGTTATTACGAAACATCTTTCCAAATAGAAGATGCCATGAAACAAGTACAACATATTTTAAGTAATAACCGTCCAACGCTTATCGTATGTGCTACAGATAACATTGCACTTGGGGCAATGAAAGTCATTCACTCCCATTCTCTTTCTGTACCAAATGATATTTCTGTAACAGGATTTGGGGGATATGATATTTCAGAAATGGTACACCCTAGCTTAACGACAATTGCGTTTGACTATGAGTATGCCGGAAAGCTTGCTGCCACTTCTCTTTCACAGCTTGTCGAAAACAAAACTATACCAAAAATATTACACTCTCGTTATACATTAAAAATCCAAGAAAGCGTTGACAAAATTTAAAGGCACTCTATAATAAAAATAAAACCGGTTCCACATAAAAAAACAGGATTCTTCACATCAATTCCCTGTTTTTTTATTTTAACTATTTACGGAACCGGTTCCACAAAAATATAGTAAGGGGGAATTTTTATGAATATGAAACAAATTGCAACACAAGTATTACAAAACATCGGTGGAAAGGAAAACATTGTTCGCGCTACACATTGCGCTACTCGCCTTCGTCTTGTACTAAAAGATGAAACCAAAATAAACGCCTCCGAAATCGAAAACATCGATGAAGTGAAAGGTGCTTTTGCAACGACTGAACAATACCAAATTATTTTTGGAACTGGCATAGTAAACAAAGTATATGCTGAGTTTTCGAAACTAATTGGAATATCTGAACTGGATTCTACAACATCAAATGATATATCTAAGAAAAAAATGAATCCCATTGCTCGCCTAGCAAAGACATTATCTAATATTTTCGTTCCAATTATTCCAGCTATCGTCGCAAGCGGTTTACTTATGGGATTACTCGGAATGTTGAAAGCGTTTAAATTAATTCCTGGAGATCACTCACTTATCCAATTACTTGATATGTTCTCAAGTGCAGCTTTCATTATTTTACCTATTTTAATTGGGGTTAGTGCCGCTAAAGAATTTGGTGGAAATATTTTCTTAGGCGCAGTTGTTGGTGGTATATTAACTCACCCAAGCTTAACGAATCCTTGGACTCTTTCAAATGCAAAACCAACTGTTTTACATTTTCTTGGTATGAATATTGATATGATTGGCTATCAAGGCACTGTTTTACCTATTCTGTTATGTGTATATGTCATGAGTACAATTGAAAAAGAACTTCGAAAACGCGTTCCGAACTCTTTAGATTTATTAGTTACACCATTCTTAACGATTATTATAACTGGCTTTTTATCACTTATTATTATTGGACCAATTGGATATAAAATCGGTGACGGCATTACGTACCTTTTAAATACAATTTATCAATTTGCAGGACCAGTAGCTGGTCTTATATTCGGTGGTCTATATTCAACAATCGTTCTTACTGGCTTACATCATAGCTTCCATGCTATTGAAGCAGGCTTACTCGCAAATAAAGATATCGGTGTCAATTTCTTACTCCCTATTTGGTCAATGGCGAACGTTGCTCAAGGAGGGGCTACTTTAGCAGTTTATTTCAAAACAAAAAACAAAAAAACGAAAGAAATTGCAATTCCAGCAGCAGCTTCAGCATTTTTAGGAATTACAGAACCAGCTATTTTTGGTGTCAATTTAAAACTTGGTAAACCATTTATTGCAGCAGCTATTGGTGGCGCAATTGGTGGCGCTTACGTTGTTTGGATGCAAGTAGCGGCTAATGCATACGGTTTAACAGGTATTCCAATGCTTACAATTGTTGCACCTCTTGGCATAATGAATATGATTCACTATATAATTGGATTAGCTATTGCAATTATCACTGCTTTTGTTGCCACATTCATTTTATATAAAGAAAGTAAACAATAGCGAGGAGAAAACCTATGTCAAAATATAAAACAATATTGCAATCTGATAAAGACGAATTACATTCTTTATATGAAATTGCAAACCAAGATTCATGGAAACCAATTTATCATATCCACCCATCCTTTGGACTAATGAATGATCCTAACGGTGTATCATACTACAATGATGAATATCATGTTTTTTATCAGTGGTATCCATTTGGTCCCATTCACGGAATGAAGCATTGGGGGCATGTGAAATCAAAAGATCTTATTAACTGGGAGCGTATGCCTGTAGCTATCATACCTACTGAAAGCTATGAATCGCACGGTGCATATTCTGGGAGCGCTATCGTAAAAGACGGACTTCTTCACTTACTGTATACAGGAAATATAAAAAAATCTGATAATTCCCGTGATGCAAAACAATGTATGGCAACAATGGATTCTCAATATAAGATGACGAAATATAGTAATAATCCTATTATTGATGTAATCCCTGACGGATATACAAAACATGTGCGTGATCCAAAAGTATGGAAACATAACGATATATACTATATGTTACTCGGTGCACAACGCAAAAATAAAACTGGAACTCTTTTACTATATAAGTCACAAGACCTATACAATTGGAATTTCCAAGGTGAAATTACAACAAACTTAAAAGAATTTGGATTCATGTGGGAATGCCCCGATTACTTCCAATTATCGGGGAAAGATGTACTTCTCTTTTCACCTCAAGGAATTGAAAAAGAAGAAGAAAATTTCCAAAATGTATACAATGTTGTTTATGCTATAGGACATTTCGATATTGAAAATTTACATTTCCATGTTGATTCATATTACGAGGTTGATAAAGGATTCGATTTTTATGCCCCTCAAACTCTAAAAGACTCTACTAGTCGCCGCCTATTGTTTGCTTGGGCAGGATCGAGTGAAATCACATATCCTTCTGATGATTATATGTGGGCTCATTGTTTAACACTTCCACGTGAACTAACATTAGAGGACCACATATTAAAACAAAAACCAGTTTCAGAACTAGCAAAACTACGAACAACAAAAAAAGAAATTTCAGGAGATATAAAAGCTGGATTAAATATATTATCAACACTTGATCATGAGGACTCTTATGAATTAATTGTCACTTTCAAAACAGAGAATGCAAACCTATTCGGACTTTCTCTTTTCCATAATGAAGAGGAATGTTTTCCAATTACATTTAATCGGAAAGAAGGTACTGTTTCTATAGACAGGAGCAACTTCTGCCATCAATTTGGCGGAGAATATGGTTATGAACGCTATAAAAAAATTAATATTCAAGATACGATAGAACTACAAATATTTGTAGATACAAGCATCGTGGAAATTTTCTTATGCGATGGTTCAACAGTCTTTACGTCCCGAGTTTTTCCTCGAAAAGACTTGAAACATCATATAGCAATCTTTTCAGATGCAAAACTAAACTTTATCATTACACAATATAAGCTGAAAAGAGGGATTGTATGAGAAATGTCTTTTGTATCGGTGAACTATTAATTGATTTCGTTTGCCGAAATACCAATGTTTCTTTAGTAAACGGTTCAAATTTCGAAAAAAAGGCTGGTGGAGCACCTGCTAACGTTGCTGCTGCTATTACAAAATTAGGTGGACACGCTACATTTATGGGACAAGTAGGAAACGATCCATTTGGTGAATTTCTTGAACAAACTTTACAACATGCATATGTGGACACTTCCATGCTCATCAAGGATAAACAAACCACACTTGCATTCGTATCTATCGATCAAAATGGTGAGCGTGATTTTACCTTTATGCGTGGCGCAGACGGTGAATATCATTTCAATAGCATTGATTTATCAAAAATAAAAACGAATGATTTAATCCATTTTGGTTCAGCGACAGCTTTATTGTCCAGCCCGTTAAAAGACACATATTTTCAACTTCTACAACATGCAAGAGAAAGTGGCCAGTTTATTTCTTTTGATCCAAATTACCGAAATGCGCTCATTACAAATACCGAACAATTTATTCAAGATTGCTTAACTTTTATAAAACATGCTCATTTTGTAAAAGTAAGTCAAGAAGAAGCGATTATGCTTTCTAAAGAGAGTGATTTACAACAATCTGCACTCAAATTATTAAATCATGGTGCGAAAGCCGTAGCTATTACACTCGGAAAAGACGGTACTCTTCTTGCAACAAAGGATAAGCAAACTATTGTACCTTCTATCTCTATTCAACAAGTTGATACTACTGGCGCTGGTGATGCTTTCGTTGGAGCAATGTTATACCAAATTGCTAAAAGTGAACAAATGTTTCTTCATAATTTTGAAGATTTAACAACGTTTATCTCCTTTGCAAATAAAGTAGGTGCTCTCACATGTACAAATTACGGAGCCATTTCCTCTCTTCCATCATTAACAGATGTAAAAGCATACGAGTAATCGTATGCTTTTTACATTCCCCTCCAAAAATCATGCATAATAAAAAAGTACAAAATAACGAGAACTGCCGTCCCGCATAAGGTAATACGCCGATATATACTCTTCTCTCCTTCCCTTGCCTTAACAAACGCCCAAATAAATCCGAAGAACAATATTAAATCAACATATGGAACATAAAACGAAAAGACGAGAAACGCATACAAATACACGATAAATAAACAGGTCGTTACTAAGAAAACTTTAAAAGCAAATTCACTTTTCATAATGTAACCGCCCCCCTATCCGTACTGTATTATATTCAGCAAAATACAATAGTTGCAGTTAAACTCAAAGTAGAAATAAGCTACCGTCTATAATACGGTAGCCATTACGGAACATTATATTTCCGTTTATATATATTACTTAAAGTCGAAGAAGGAATTTGTTCATAACGAATTTTTTCTCCTGTTTCATCCACAATATACAAATTGTTTCCTATATAATATATTCCATCTTTTCGTTTTGAGTACACTGCATATCTTTCGTTTGGCAATACCGTTTTCACTTTCGTTAGCTGCCCATTTGGTTCTTGCCAATATATATCGGCACGGTCTACTAACGTAAGCATGCCAATTTGCTCTTCTTTTACTTTACGACCACTCCAACTCACAACGCGGTAACCAAGCTTATTTGCTTCATATTCGGGGCTCGTATGAAAACGAGAAATGATTACTTTTGTTTGTAATTGGACTCGATCATATAACCACTGTATATCCCTGTCATGCATGCGAATACACCCATTTGATTCCCTACTTCCAATCGTCCATTCCCGATTTGTCCCATGAATCGCATATTCATTCTTATCTAGCCCAAGCCATCTCGTACCAAGAGGGTTATTTGGTGCACCCCCAGCTATTTTTTTTCGATGGTATTCTTTATTTTTATATTTAGTTATAATACAAAAATTACCTTCAGGCGTAGGTGTACGATCTCTTCCAGTTGTTACGGGGAATGTTTTTGTATAATTTCCATTTTCAAAAAAAGACAACTGGTTTGTCGTAAGATTCACTAATATTAAATGATCTGTATCAGCAAAAGCACTAACCGGTAGGATGAAAAATAATAGTATGACGAAACATAACTTTTTCATCTATATCCCCCCTAGCGCTCACTATAATAAGTGGAATTAACTTTACTTTGCTCTTATAAATGAAAACTATCCATTTACAATAACTCCCCCATTTACATGTATCATCTGCCCCGTAACATAGGATGAATCGTCAGACGCTAAGTATACGTATGCTGGCGCTAATTCATATGGTTGACCAGGCCTCTGCATCGGAACATTGCTCCCGAACTGTGATACTTTCTTCTCATCAAAGCTTGATGGGATAAGTGGTGTCCAAATTGGCCCCGGCGCAACACCATTTACACGAATCCCTTTTTGCACTAACGATTGAGAAAGTGATCTTGTAAAAGCTACGATCGCTCCTTTCGTTGCGGAATAATCAATTAACGTTTCATTTCCTTCATACGCAACGATAGATGCCGTATTTATAATGACATCCCCTTGCTTTAAATGAGAAAGTGCTGCTTTCGCAACGTGAAAATAAGAAAAAATATTAATACGAAACGTTTTTTCTAACTGTTCCGCTGTAATATATTCTAATCCTTGCTGCGGATATTGCTGCGCGACATTATTTACTAAAACATTTAAGCTGCCTAACTGCTTTATGGTCTCTTGCACAATATCTTTACAATGCTGTTCATTACTTAAATCACCTGGCAACAATACACACTTTACGCCTTCTTTCTCAACATATTGTTTCGTCTCATTTGCATCTCCCTCCTCATCTAAATACGCAATCGCAATATTTGCCCCCTCTTTCGCAAAAGCAATGGAAACAGCTCGTCCAATTCCGCTATCTCCACCTGTAATTAATACGTTCTTTCCTTTTAACTTTTCGCTTCCTTTATAATTGGGATCTTCAAACTGTGGTAGAGGATTCATTAATGATTCAATGCCAGGCTGTTTATTTTGATGTTGCGCAGGCATTGTTACAAAGTTTTTTTGCTGCGGCATAGCTTCTTTCAACTCCTTTTCCTTATCATGTGCATAATAAAAACTGAAATTCACACATCATGTTACGATTAATATTCGAATTTAAGACACAAAATATGAATTGTTGTAAACTTTTTATGCAAAACTATTGCAAAATAGTTAAAAAGCGAATATTATATATAACTGTTGTGAAAATTATTCGTAAACAGAAAGGATGTTTATATGTTTAACCTTTCAAAACATAAAACTTCTATTAAAACTGAAATTATGGCAGGTATTATTACCTTCTTAACAATGGCATATATCATTGTGGTAAACCCTGTTATCCTTGGGGATGCAGGTGTTCCATTTGAACAAGCATTTACAGCAACAATTATCGCTGCTGTTGTCGGAACATTATTTATGGCAATCTTTACAAACTTACCAATCGCAATTGCACCAGGTATGGGATTAAATGCTTACTTCTCTTACTCTGTTGTAAAAGCTCATGAAGGCATGACTTTCGCAATTGCATTCTCTGCTGTATTCGTAGCAGGTATGATTTTAATTTTGTTATCATTCACATCTTTCCGTACAAAATTAATGGAAGCAATTCCTGAAAACTTAAAACATGCAATTACTGCTGGTATCGGTCTTTTCATCGCCTTTATCGGTTTACGTTTAACAGGTATCGTTACAAAAAATGAAGCAAACTTAGTTGGGCTTGGTGACCTTCACTCTGCTCCAGTACTACTAGCATTAGCTGGACTAGGAATTACAATTGTCCTTATGTCTTTAAATGTAAATGGCGCACTATTTATCGGTATGCTATTAACTGGTGTTATTGCTTTCTTCACAGGACAATTAACATTCTCAAACGGTGTTACATCAATGCCGGGATTACCAGAAGGAATTATCGTTTCAAATCCAATTACTGCTGTATCTGACGTAATTAACTACGGATTATACGGCGTTGTATTCTCATTCTTCCTTGTTACACTATTCGATACAACAGGTACATTACTTGGCGTTGCTCAACAAGGTGGATTTATGAAAGACGGAAAGCTTCCAAAAGCTGGACGAGCTCTTTTATCTGACTCATTCTCAGCAACAATCGGTTCTATGTTCGGAACAACACCATCAACAGCTTACATTGAATCTTCTGCTGGTGTTGCAGCTGGTGGTCGTACTGGTTTAACAACAGTTACAGTAGCTGTTCTATTCGCACTAGCAGCATTCTTCGGACCATTAGTAAGTGCCGTTTCTGGTGTATCAGCTATTACTGCACCATCATTAATTATCGTTGGTAGTCTTATGATGGGTTCAGTTCGCCACATCGATTGGGACGCATTTGATGAAGCATTCCCAGCATTCTTAGTAATCTTAAGCATGCCACTTACATCAAGTATCGCAACAGGTATCGCACTTGGATTTATTTCATACCCACTTATGAAAGTGGCAAAAGGTAAATTCCGTGCTGTTCACCCACTTGTATATGTATTTGGAATCTTGTTTGCTTATCAATTGATTTTCTTACCACATTAAAATTCCTTATAAAGAGGGATTTTTTTTTTACATAAAAAAATAGAGCATCGAAATTCGATGCTCTATCTTCCCTTTGCAACAATCACACGAACTACTTTCAATGCAAGAAGTAAAAGACCGTTCACTATCGCTGCAATCCCTAAAGAGACCGCTATCATCAACTCTCCCATTCCGTTATTCAATACAAACATAACAGAAGAAATGAAAGCCAAAATAAACAATATTAACGTTGGTATATATTTAATAACAGGCTTCTTATATGATTTTTTTGAAAGAAGAAACGTAATTACCGATATTTGTAATTAAAACCAATAATAAAAAAGACTGCAGAGAAATTCTTCTCCACAGCCTAATACTTATTTTTGCAAAAACGCCTGCAAATCTGCAAACTGTCTCTTTGCATCTTCATAGCCTTGCTCATATAAACTTTGTAGTTTTATCGCATCTTTTTCCATACGATCTACTTGAAGCGGCACTTCTGGACGAATAACAAATAAATTACCCGCTTGCTCTTCTTTTTCAATGTAGTGAAGTGTTTCATTATACACTTCATAACGACTCAGCATCGTGTTAACAAGGTTCGGATATTTTTTATATGCTTTCGCTGCAACCCAGCCAAATTTTGATTTCTTTTTTGCATAACCATGATTTCTCGTCAAAATAACGACTGATTTTTTAAATCCATCCTCCTGTGCTTTTCGAACTGGAATTGGATCAGAAATCCCGCCATCTAATAATTGCTTACCACGGTAATTTACTACTGGTGCAATAAAAGGTAATGAGCTAGACGCTTGTAATAAATTTAGCGCATCATCATTCGTTCCCTCTTTTTCAAAATAAACAGACTGTCCTGTTTCACAATCCGTTGTTCCTACAAGAAAGCGTTCGGGACTATTAAAGTATGTTTCAAAATCAAACGGCACATGCTTTTCTGGTATTTCATGAAAAATGAAATCCATATCAAATAACTGACGTTTTCTCCATAAGTTTTTATACGATAAATACTTCGGATGTGATACATAATCAATATTGACCGTTTTATTTCTATTTCTTTGTCTGGAAAGATACGACGCTGCATGACAAGCACCAGCTGATACACCGACTACATATGGAAAATATAAATCTTGTTCCATAAAGTATTCTAGTATCCCGCCCGTATATACACCACGCATACCGCCGCCTTCTAATACTAACCCCGTATTTTCAAGCATGTTATTCTCTCCTCTTTATATATTGACTCTTTAATTATTCACTATGTTAAGTATCTTTTTCTATTATATATGAGTTCTTTTAGAAATTATATTCAAACAGCTTGAAATGAAGGAGTTTTTTCTTCCAATTATATTTCCAAATGATCGGAGACATCCTTTATAAACCTTTGAATAAAGTCTTGCTCTTCTTTCGTATATCCATCTAAAAGTAACAGCCACTTTTCTTCAGCTTGTTTATGCAATTTATCATGAGCTTTATATATTTCATTTCCGCTTTCCGTTAAGCGGAAAAAAATTTCTTTTTGATTATCTAACATTTGTATCTTCTCAACGAATTGCTTTTGAAACAACTTTGTACAAATTTTAGAGATTGCGCCCTTCGTTATTCCCATTTCTGTCGTAATTGCCGTTACATTCATCAGATCATTTTTCCCGATACACTCGATCACATGTAACTCAGATAAAGACATACCACTTACACCTGTCTCACGAAGAAACTTCTCATTTTGTCCTTTCAAATGTTCTTCTTTTTTATGCAAAAGTGTACGAATGTCCGAAAGTATTTCCATTTGCTTCGTTGCATAATCCAATCCGTTCGCCCCCTAAGTTTCCAAAGAAACAATTTCACTATATACCATTTTAAAATCATTTTTTCATATTTACAAGTGAGAAAAACATGTTAAAATAAATTTAGTTTCCAAGGAAACAAAATAAAAAGGAGGTTAACACAATGAAAAAATCCAAACTAAATTTCATTTTATATGTTATCTGTATTAGTGCCTTACTCGGTTCCTTCGCTCAAAGTATTTACACACCTATCTTGCCTATGATTCAAGCTTCTTTTCACACTTCTCTTTATCTTGTAAATTTAACAGTTTCAATTTTCACATTCGTTCTTGCGATTATGCAGCTCTTCTATGGACCTTTAATTGATACAAAAGGGAGAAAATCTGTCCTTATCCCTAGTTTAGTCATTAGTACAATTGGTTCAATTGGATGTGCTTTTTCGGCGAACGTTTATTTATTTCTATTTTTTAGAGCTGTTCAAGCTATAGGAATAGCAGCTATACCTGTAGTCGCAGCAACGATTATTGGTGATTTATTTGAAGGAAAAGAACGTGGAGAAGCAATGAGCCTCTATCAAATGTTACTTGCTCTCGCACCTGCGATTGGCCCTCTCATAGGTGGTTATCTCGGCAGTATAAATGGCCACTTATCCGTATTTCTGTTTTTATCTATACTTGGCATTCTCTTATTAATTATAAACATTTCACTACTTCCAGAAACAAAACCAACTGTAATGAAGCAACCGCAAGCAAAAAAGAATTACTGGCTTATCTTAAAAAATACAACTGGATTTTCTATTACTCTTATTGGCTTTATTCAATTTTGTATTTACTTTTGCTTTCTCGTTTTTTTACCGAGCATTTTAACAAATTCATTTCACCTAACTGCAAGTGAAATCGGTCTTATGTTTATACCAATGTCCCTTTCCATCATGTTAGGAAGTTATTGCTATAAACTTTTGCAAAAACTTCTCACAACAAAGCAAGCTTTATTCATTACTAGTTTCTTCAATATTATATGTGTCACTTTATTCTCTTTCACATATAGCATCAACATTCCATTCATCATTATCGTTACCTCTTTATACGGTTTTAGTATGGGACTGTCTATGCCAACTCACACTACTTTATTAACGGAAGAATTCGTACAAGAACGCGCAACTGCTATCGGTATGTACAACTTTATCCGCTATTTCGGTATGAGCACAGGGCCACTTGTAGGTGGATTTCTTTTATTTAATCAAAATTACTTTTGGATTTTCTTCCTAGGTGCAATTATGTTTCTAATCATAATCTTATATGCGATGAAAATGCTACGCTTCCCCGCCACACAAAAAGTAAAATAGAGACCTACAGATGGTCTCTATTTTACGCTCGTTGATCCGCAACAATATGAATATCAATATACTTCGTTTGTCTCATAATCTCATTTACAATCGAGCCTTTTCTTATTTCTTCCCACCTTGTTCTTGCCGATTGCCCCAGTAAAATTTGCGTTACTTGTAATCTTTTCGCGACTTCAATAATAACATCCGCTGGCTTTCTCCCTTTCGCCTCTTCTAACACAAAACTCGCATCAAATTGATTCGTGAGCGCCTTCCATTCTTCAATTGTTTGCTTTTTACCAGCTGAAAGAGAGTCTATATTTTCTCTTTCAACATTTAATACATACAATTCAGCGTTTAACCGATCAGCCATGCGCCATCCTCGTCTTATTAATTTCTCCGCTGTTGAGCTATATTGTACACAAACAAGAATTTTTTCTTTTACGCCAATCGGTTCTATTACTGTTTGGCTAATTTTCTCGTCCATATCATCGGCAACTTCACGAAGCGATAACTCTCTGAGTGCCCCTAGATTATTAAGCGTAAAGAAATTTTGTAAGCTTTGCTGAATTTTTTCTTCCTTATATATCTTTCCATCTATTAATCTCTTCCTTAATACCTCAGGTGTTGCATCAACGAGCTGAATTTCATTCGCCTTTTGCAAAATAAAATCTGGAATTCGTTCTCGTACTTTTATATTCGTAATTTGAGCTACAATATCATGAACACTTTCTAAATGCTGAATATTAAACGCTGATAATACGGATATACCAGCCTCTAGCAATTCTTGCACATCCATGTAACGTTTTTTATGTTTGGAACCTGGTATATTACTATGTGCCAGTTCATCAACTACGACTACTTGCGGTGCACGTTTTATAATTTCTTCCACATCAAGTTCATAAAATATTTTTCCTTTATACTGTATTTCTTTTAAAGAAACCTTTTCTAAATCTGCAATTGCTTCTTCCGTCTCTTTTCTTCCGTGCGTTTCAATTAAACCAATTACAATATCCATACCATCTTTTTTCATCTCTCTTGCATCAAAGAGCATTTTATAACTTTTCCCTACTCCTGGAGCAGCCCCCACATATAACTTTAACTTCCCGCGATTTTGCTGACGAATATATTCTAAATACTCTTCTGGTGTTCGCCTTTGAAAAGTTGGTTTATAGTCATCCGCATACAAAACATTCACAACCTTTCTTTCGAAACAACGCTACCTCAATCCGTTAGATTGAGGTAGCGTTGTTACTATTTCATTAATTTCTGTAATTGTAAATTTAACTTTAAAACGTTCACGCGGTTTTCTCCAAATAAGCCAAGTGCCGCATCTTCCGTTTGATCTTTAATCAATTGATCCAGCGTTTCTTTCGGAATATTCGTTAATTTCGATATGCGCTCTACCTGTACGGAAGCTGCCTTCGGACTAATGTCAGGATCAAGCCCTGAACCTGAATTCGTCACTAAATCGATCGGCACTTCTGTAACCGGAACAGTGGGATTTTGTTTCTTCCACTCTTCAATACTTTTCTCTACTCGTTTCTCTAAATCTGGATTAGACGGTGCATAGTTATTTGAACCAGACGCTTCTGCTTTATATTCAATACTAGAGACACGTCCATGAAAATAACGTGGATCTGTGAAATTTTGACCAATTAATTTAGAACCAATCACTTCATTTTTATCATTATATATTAGACTTCCATCCGCATTATCCTTCATTACTGCTTGTGCAATACCAGTAACAATAAGCGGATATACAAAGCCGCACAACACTAAAAATGTAAAAGTAATACGTATAATCGGTGATAGTATACTTTGTTTCTTCGCCATCTTTTTCCCCTCTTCCTTATATGAACAAGCCGACAATCATATCAATTACTTTAATTCCAATGAACGGTACAATCACTCCGCCCAGCCCATAAATAAGTAGGTTTCGGCCAAGTAGTGCATTCGAACTCATCGGTTTATATGCGATACCTTTCATCGCCAATGGAATGAGTAATGGAATAATAACTGCATTAAATATTAATGCTGATAAAATCGCTGACAGTGGTGATGTTAGTTTCATAATGTTCAATGCTTCCATTTGTGGGATCGCAAGTGTAAACATCGCTGGAATAATAGCGAAATATTTAGCGATATCATTTGCAATACTAAACGTCGTTAACGCACCACGTGTCATTAACAATTGCTTACCGATTCCTACAACCTCAATAATTTTTGTTGGGTTCGAATCTAAATCAATCATATTTGCTGCTTCTTTTGCAGCTGTCGTCCCGCTATTCATTGCTAATCCAACGTCAGCCTGCGCTAATGCCGGCGCATCATTTGTACCATCACCTGTCATCGCTACAAGTTTCCCTTTATCTTGCTCTGCTTTAATAACAGCAATTTTATCTTCTGGTTTACACTCGGCAACGAATTCATCTACCCCTGCTTCTTTTGCAATTGTTGCTGCTGTTAATGGGTTATCCCCTGTACACATAACCGTTTTAATCCCCATTTGACGCAACTGTTCAAAACGTTCACGCATGCCAGGTTTTACTGTATCTTTTAAATAGATTAAACCGTAAATACGATTATCCACTGCAACTACAAGTGGTGTTCCGCCCTCTTTTGAAATGAAGTCTGCTTTTTGATTTACATCTTTCGGAATCGTTCCACCTTGTGACTGAACCCATTCAATTACGCTACCTACAGCACCTTTTCTCACTTTCGTTCCGTCCTGTAAATCAACACCACTCATTCTCGTTTCTGCTTTAAATGGAACAAATTCACCTTGTTCTGCAATTTCTCGATTATATGATATAGACTTCGTTTTTACATATTCTATAACTGATCGACCTTCTGGTGTTTCATCTAAAACTGAGCTAATAGCAGCCCACTTTCCAACTTGCTCAATCGTTTCATTTCCTACAGGTAATAATGTATGAGCCATTCGGTTCCCGAAAGTAATCGTACCCGTTTTATCTAAAATAATTGTATTAATATCACCCGCAGCTTCCACTGCTTTACCCGACATCGCTAACACATTAAACTTTGTCACGCGGTCCATCCCAGCAATACCAATTGCCGATAATAATCCACCAATTGTCGTTGGAATTAAACAAACTAACAACGCTACAAGTACAGCTGTATCAATTTGAAATCCTAAGTAATTTGTAAAAATCGGCAGCGTCACAACAACGATTAAGAAAATAAGCGTTAAACTCGTTAATACTGTATTTAAAGCAATCTCATTCGGCGTTTTTTGACGAGAAGCCCCTTCTACTAACGAAATCATTTTATCAATAAATGATTCACCAGGATTACTCGTAATGACAATCGTAATCTCATCACTTACAACCATCGTACCGCCTGTTACGGAGCAAAAATCACCTCCGGCTTCTTTTATTACAGGAGCTGATTCCCCTGTAATCGCAGATTCATCGACAGACGCTAATCCTTTTATTACTTCCCCATCACTTGGAATCATTTCTCCTTGTTTTACAATAACAACGTCACCTTTTCTAAGATCAGTTGCTGAAACTTGAACGATGTCTCCATTTTCTTTTACAACATTTGCAAATACATCTTTCTTCGACTGTTTTAAGGAATCGGCTTGCGCTTTTCCCCGACCTTCCGCTAAAGCTTCTGCAAAGTTAGCAAATAAAACTGTAAATAATAGAATGAGAGAAACTGTTATATTAAACCATCCTGGTATACTACTAGAACTGCTTGGAAGAAAAGATAAAATGAACGTAATGATAAATCCAATTTCCACAACGAACATAATCGGATTCTTTATCATGACCTTCGGGTTCAATTTCGCAACAGATTGCTTCATCGCATGTGTTACGATATCACGATCCATCGTTTTCGCTTGTCTAACTTCATCTTCTACAGCATGTATTTGTGACTGATTTACTCTTTTTTCTTTTACTACTACCGGTCTCATCATTTACCCTCCATTACTTCAATGTAAGAAATTCTGCAATTGGACCGAGTACTAACATCGGGAAGAATGTTAATGCACCGACAATTACAATTGTTCCGATGAAAATGCCGCCAAATAAACTATTATCCGTACGGAACGTTCCGACTGTTTCTGGTACAACCGTCTTTTCTTTCAATGAAGCTGCCACAGCTAGCATCGTAATTAAACTGAAATAGCGACCTAAAAACATAACTAAACCAGTTGTAATATTCCAAAACGGTGTATTATCTGCTAATCCTTCAAATCCAGATCCGTTATTCGCAGCTGACGATGTATATTCATATACCACTTGCGTCAAACCGTGGAAACCGGAATGAGAAATAGCATCCGTTCCTAAACTTGTTGAAAGAGCTAATGCTGAAAATCCTAAAATAAGCAGTGGATGAAATAGTATCGTTACCGCAATTAACTTCATTTCCTTACCTTCAATTTTCTTACCTAAAAACTCTGGTGTCCGTCCAACCATCAATCCAGATATAAAGACTGCGATAATCGCATACATAATAATGTTCACAAAACCTGCCCCAACGCCGCCATATACTGTATTTAACATCATATTTACAAGTGGAACTAACCCACCAATTGGTGTTAACGTATCATGCATCGTATTAACAGCCCCTGTTTCAGCAGCTGTCGTTACAGTCGCATAAAGGGAAGAAAATACTGTTCCGAACCTTACTTCTTTTCCTTCTGTACTTCCTTGTACGTGTTCAATACCCATTCCATTTAATGCCGGATTCCCGTTTAGTTCAGATGTCGTAATCGTTATAAACCCTAGTAAAAACACCATGAATAGTGAAACGAAAAGAATACGTCCTTGTTTTTTATTTCCTACCATTCGTCCGTACGTGAATGGTAGTGCTGTTGGCAATAACATCATAAGCATCATTTGCAAAATATTACTCATTTGTCCTGGGTTTTCAAAAGGATGTGTAGAGTTTGCCCCGAAAAATCCACCACCGTTATTCCCAAGTTCCTTAATTGAAACGAATGATGCAACTGGCCCACGTAAAATACTTTGCTTCGCGCCATCAATCGTTTGTGCCGTAACTGCTCCGTCTAACGTTTGTGGTACGCCAAGTGCAACAAAGGCTAGTGCCGCAATACATGCGATAGGAAGAAAAACTCTCGTTAACGCTCTCGTAAAATCAACGAAAAAGTTACCGAGTTCTTTTCCAGCCAGTCCTCTTATAAATGCCATAACGAGCGCTAAAGTCGTTGCCGGTGCTGCAAACATTAAGAATGTAATTCCAATTAATTGTGATAAATAAGATAAACCATTTTCACCGCTATAATGCTGTAAGTTTGTATCAGCCATAAAACTAATTGCTGTATTAAAAGCGAGCGTAGGTTCCATTCCTTCAATGTGTGCTGGATTTAATGGCAATACTCCTTGTAATCTGAAAATGAAATATACGACAACAATCATAAATCCATTTAATAAAACTAATGATAATGCGTACTGTTTCCACGTTTGATTGTATTCTTTTACACCCGTAATTTTAAAAATAAGTTTTTCAAAAGGCCCGAATACTTTATCTAGCTTTTTACTACCTTGAAAGGCTTTCTCTAAATAAATTCCCGTTGGCTTTGCCACAAGAATAAACAATAGCATTGTAATAACGACTGCAACCCAAATCATAATGAATGATTCCCCCTAATTAAAACTTCTCCGGATTTAATAATGCATACACTAAGTACACCGTAATTGCTGCAACAATAACCGATAAGGCAATCATCATGATTGCTTCTCTTCTTTCACAACTTTATCTGACCAACTTGCAAGACTTGCCATCGATGCAACTAACACAACAAAAATCCCGATCATTACCACATCTAACATAGTTACCTCTCTCCTCTTTGTAAAAATTTACCATTTAATTATCAAAAAAAGAACACTAAGCTCTACTTAGTGTTCGAAATGAACAACACAAAGTAAACCTCCTCTCTAAACGCTTACGAGGTTAGCTGTCGGATTCGGGCCTAAAGAGTAGCCCTACTTTCAAAACTGAAAGATTCACCCCAAGTGACGATGCACAAAATTGGTTCCCCCGCTCCATTTCTGGAACTCAGCGATTTTAGGTTTTTTTGGAAATTTCATGAATGATTTATGAGAGTAAATATACTCCTCTATATTTAACTTGTAAAGAGGCAAATTACTGAAAATAAGAAAATATCCATCTGTTTAAACGCTTACATTTAGTGTTATTAATATTCTTTCATCTGTTTTCTCGTCTTTTCTTTCTTTTTCACAGAAATAACCTTTTAAATACGAAATAAAAAGAGCGAATGACATGAAGTGCATAGCTTGTTGCACTTAGCATTCGCTCTTTTTTATTCACTATTTATTCCCCTCGTAAAAAAGCACGTAAATTTCTCCCGCGAATATAAACTTGTGACAACTCTGCGTGTAGCTGCTCATATTCGATAACATCTGATTTTAAATATAAAGCGTCTTTTGATGGTAATATGATATAGGGCCTTGGAAAAATAGGATCGAGCACCACCAATTCTTGAACTCTCTCTACCGATACCGCCCAACGATTCGCTATATCTCCTAGTAATAACACCTTCATTTTCTTCTCCCCCGCCTTATTCAAAACATAAAAAAGAAATATTATCACAATTCGTAAACACGACAAATGTAGCTCCAATTGTTTCATAGAGCCTCGCTGGATATCGTTTATTCCTTGTAACAACAGTAATAGGCGCTTGGAAAGAAAAACGAATGTGTTCTGTGAAGAAGCTAACGATCGGAAGCTCATCCCCTAGCAGAATCACCTTCTTAATACACTCACAAATACTAGTAAAATCCTGCTTCTTACTACAACTATACGTCCAATCAAATCCACAATTCCTAACTTCAGCCGCTATCTCTTCATTTGCTGTAAAAATAATTAACTCATGTTGAAAAGCTACTAAATCTATTAAACTATTTACCTTGCTTTCTTCTCCAACACAAATAAGTGTTAGTTCCATATACCTCATCCTCCTTAGCATAAAAGAACTCAAACATAGATTGATATTCCCCTATACTAATCAGATCGATGAAGTGATGTATCCATCATGGCACCGTCCTCTCTCAAGACGCTTACGAAGTTAGCTGTCGGATTCGGACTTTGAGAGTAGCCCTACTTTCAAAATTGAAAGATTCACCCCTAGTGACACTGCACAAATTGGTTCCTCCGCTCCATAGAATTGGACTCAGCGTATTACAAAAATGTATTCTGGCTGATATATTACTCCTGTATTTGGAAAAAGTAAACAGAAAAAAAGCCAGTTATAAAACTGACTTTTCTATTATTCATGCTTATGCTTTATTCAATTTGTATGCAAAGTGATTCGTCGGTCCATGACCACTTCCAATATTCAACGGTTCTTCAATTGCTATACTAATAAATTGTTTAGCCTCTTGAACTGCCTCTTCCATCGAGTATCCTTTCGCAAGTCCAGCTGTAACTGCTGACGCAAATGTACAGCCGCTTCCGTGCGTTTGCTTTGAAGGAATTCTCTCACTTCTAAATTCAATAAACTCTTCTCCATCAAAGAGTAAATCAATTACTTCATTACCTTGATATTCTGCATGTCCGCCCTTCATGAGTACATATTTCGCACCTAATTCATGAAGTACTTTTGCAGCCTCTTTACTATCTTCAACGTTATGAATTTCCAGCCCAGTTAACACTTCTGCTTCCGGAACATTCGGTGTTATAACAGTTGCTACTGGTAATAAATATTCCTTTAATGCTTGTACTGCTTCTTGTTGTAATAATGATGCTCCACCCTTAGCAATCATAACAGGGTCTAGCACAATATTATTCCAGCCAAATTTATTAATATGTTCTGCTACAATTTGAATGATTTCACTACTAAATAACATTCCTAGTTTCACAGCATCTGGTGTTAAATCCGTACCAATAGAATTCAGCTGTTCCGTAATACCTTCTAATGGAACAGGATATACCCCTTGAACGCCAAGCGTGTTTTGAGCAGTAATTGCCGTAATAGCCGTCATCCCATATACACCAAGCTCTTGGAATGTTTTTAAATCCGCTTGAATGCCAGCACCGCCTCCGCTATCAGATCCTGCAATTGTTAAAGCTTTATTCACTTTCATCCCACTCATCCTTTTCTAACCAAAATAGCGATGATAAATCGTCTTTGCTTCGCTTATATCTTTCGTTCCATGTACAAGTACACGACCATCTTTGAAGGCAACTAATCTCTTTTCTTCAACAGAAAATGATAGTAAATATGGATTTACATTTAAAGCCGTAACGCGACCTTCCAGCAGCCCCTTATATTGTTCAAAATCCATTTCCCCTTTATGAGGTGGTCTAATTTGAACTGTATTTCGTCCGCATAAAACTGCTGTTTTCGATGTATTTTCTTTATTTAAATACGGATATAATGCATTCTCCCCGCATGAAGGACAATTGTGTTTACGAAGCTTTTGCACATTCATACATGAATATTCATTCTTCCATACATCAAACGACGCAAGTCCCTCTCGAAGTGATTCGTAATCTTCCACTAATAGTTTAAGAGCTTCCGTTACTTGATGAGAAACGACGAGAGATACAGCAGGTGATATAATGCCCGCTGTATCACATGTCGCACCGCCAAGCGGAATCGATTGTAATAAACATGATAAACATGGTGTTTTACTAGGAAGAATTGTGTAAGAAAGTCCGTAACTCCCTACACAAGCCCCGTAAATCCATGGAATAGAATATTTTTGCGCTATATCATTTACAATGAAACGCGTTTCGAAATTATCAGTTGCATCAATGATTACATCAACATTTGTAACAAGCTCTTCTAATTCCTCAGCCGTTACATCTTGCACGAGTGCTTCTACTCTTACTTCACTATTAATCTCTTCTAGACGCTTTTTTGCTGCTACAGCCTTCGGAAGATTATTTTTCACATCACTCTCTGCGTACAATTGCTGCCTTTGTAAATTACTCCAATCGACATAATCACGGTCAACAATTGTTACCTTCCCAACACCAGCTCTTACAAACATTTCTGCATTTGCACTACCTAATGCGCCTGCGCCAATAATAAGCACATGCTTTTCTCTTATCTTTTGCTGTCCTTCTTCCCCAATGGGAGAAAATAGTTCTTGGCGAGAATATCGATTATTCAACTACACTCATTCCTTCTAAAGGACTACTTGCAGTTGCACAGCGTTTACGTGCGATACGACCTGCTTCAAAGCCTATGCGACCTGCTTCGATACCTAATTTCATTGCGTATGCCATTTTAATAGGATCTTTTGCTCCTGATACAGCCGTATTTAATAACACACCATCCGCTCCTAATTCCATCGCGAATGCCGCATCAGCTGGGCTACCAATACCAGCGTCAACGATAACTGGTACTGTCGCTTGTTCAATAATGAAGCTTAAATTTAACGGATTTACAATACCAAGTCCTGATCCGATTGGTGATGCTCCTGGCATAATCGCATGCACGCCAAGTTCTTGTAATTTGCGGGCTAATACAACATCATCAGATGTGTAAGGAAGTACGATAAATCCTTCTTCTAGTAACATTTCAGATGCCTTTAATGTTTCTACTGGATCAGGTAATAACGTTCTATCATCACCAATAACCTCTACTTTGATCATGTCACAAAGTCCTGAAGCTTTCGCTAATTTTGCAATACGAACAGCTTCTTCAGCATTTTTCGCTCCGGCTGTATTCGGTAATAACGTATATTTTTTCACATCAAGCTTATCTAATAAATTAGGTTGCTTTGCATCAAATATATCCATACGACGTACTGCAAACGTTAAAATTTCAGCTTCAGAAACGTCAATTGCTTTTTGCTGTACGTCAAAATCAGGGAATTTCCCTGTTCCTAATAAAAGTCTAGACTGAAATGACAATGGTCCAATGTTTAACATAATCAACCGCCTCCTACGAAAGTTACAATCTCAATTTGGTCTCCATCAAAAACAGATGTATCTGTATGATTATCTTTTTGTAAAATATCTTTATTACGCTCAACTACAACAATTCTGTTATCTAACTCTAAATATGTAAGTAGTTCAGCTACTGTTTTCACACTCGCTGGCACTTCAATTTGATTACCATTAATTTTTAAATTCAAACTTCCATCCCCTTTCTAAACTCTTTTAGAAAGCAATGAATCTAACAAGTGATTCTCCTGCTTTCCTTCTATTAAATCCGCCATATATTGACCAGAAACAGGACTTAATAAAATGCCGTTTCGATAATGGCCCGTGCAAGCATATAAACCTTTTATTTCTTCATGCTCTCCCATATAAGGAGCTTCGTGATTTGATTGTGGCCTTAATCCTGCCCATGCACTTTCCCATTCCGCTTCTTTTAAAGCCGGCAATATTGTATAAGCACGCTCTAATATAGAAGTAATACTTTCTGGTTGCACAGTTTTATTAAACGTATGAGACTTCATCGTTGCTCCAATTACGTACCGTCCACCGCGCTTTGGTGCAATATAAAATCTTTCTTGGAAAATAGGCGCATTTAAAAGTGATTTTCTACTTCTTACCGCTACTACTTCTCCTTTAACTGGATATGTACCCCATTCGCGGTGAAAATAACCTAGTAACTTCGTGCTCCATGAACCACCTGCAATCACAACTTTCTCGCACGCAATAATACCTTCGCTTGTAACAATTCCTGTTACGTTATCATTTTCAATACGAATATCAAATACTTCTGTTTGTTCATATATATCAGTACCGGAAATTGCTGCAGAGTGTGCAAATGCTTTTGTAAGCTCTGGTGCAATAACATGACCATCTTTCGGATAATATACCGCACCTATAATGGATTCAGATAGAAATGGCTCTTTTTCCCGCAATTTTTCTCCCGTTAGAAAATAGGAATCTTCACCTGTTTTCTGCTGCCAATCCATAATATGAAGAATTCTTTCCTTCTCATCTTCATTTTGAGCAATGCGATAAATGCCTTTTTCTTCATACCCAATATCGATGCCTGTTTTTTCACGTAAAACTGCTGCAAGTTGTGGAAATATAGCACGGCTTTCTCTAGCAAGTTCAAATAACGGATCATACGCATCCCATTCTGCCTGAACCCCAAGTAAACCAGCAGCTGCTTTCGAGGCTTCAGATGCAATCTGTTGCTTCTCTACAATCGCTACTTTATGCCCTCGTTCTGCTAGAAAATGTGCAACTGAACTACCAATTACACCTCCGCCAATTATCGCTACATCATACTTCTTACACATGTTTTTCCGCCCACTTTCTTATTGATTCCTTATAAGATTTCGCTTTGCTATACGGGTTACTACTACTTATAATTCCAGACATAACAGCAATACCACTGACACCATTAGTAAGAACATCCCCTGTGTTTTCCGTGGTGATTCCTCCAATTGCTGTAATCGGTATGGATAAACACTTTGCAATGTCTGAAACTTCTTCAAGCCCTCTCGCTGGCACACCTTTTTTACAATCTGTCGGAAATACATGACCATAGACGAGTGAATCCGCTCCATTCTTAAATGCATCGATCGCCTCTTCTAAAGAATGCACAGAATAACCGACATGCAAATAAGAAAACTTTTCTTTCACTGACCTTACATCTGCGCTTCGATATCCTAGCTGCACACGCGGAATATTTAATAAAATAGCAATATCAATTCGATCATTTATTACTATCTTCGATGCAGGAAAGCCTTTCTTCAAAAGACTTTCCACACCTTCATACAATTCCTTCGTACTTTTCTCACGCTCACGAACATGTAAATAATCAATCTCACTCTCAATTTGCATTGCTACATTCACTAGCTCTTCGAATGACATGTGACCATTTGAGATTACATGAAGCTCATTTTTCATATTCATTCGCCTACTTTAAAATGTTTTCGAATAATTCCTCAGCTGGAACGATTTCTTTCGTCATCCCTTTATCTTTCAGCCATTTATTTTGTTTCTCCCATGACTCTTTTGAATCCGATAGGAATGGCTCATCTTTCGTTTCCATCTTCTCTAATAAAATTTTCATACTTTCTTTTTCAACTTCTGGTACAAGCGGGAAGTTTTCTTTTTCTTGATGATTTAATAAAATATTTAATGCTTCATCTGGATTTTTCTTCATGAAGTCATAACCTTTTTTCGTACCACGTAAGAAAGCTTGCAACGCTTCCTTATCTTTTTTCAACGTTTTATCACCTGTTACAAATACAAGCTCATGATAGTTTGGCACACCATAATCAGCTGGATTAAAGTACGCTGGTTCATGGCCTTCATGTCGCATAACAGGTACTTCATGGTTAATGTATGCTCCTGTTACTGCATCTACTTTTTTCGTAATTAACGCTGGTACTAAATCAAAGCCAACATCGACTACTTTCACTGTATCTGGATTACCACCAGCTTCTTTTACCATCGTTTTTAAATACATCTCACTTAAAGGTGTCCCCGAATATCCTACTGTTTTTCCTTCTAAATCTTTCGGTGATTGAATGCCTGCTGATTTCAGTGATACAACATGATTTAACGGGGAACGTACGACAGCTCCAATTGATTTCACTGGAATTTGTTCATTTGCTCTTGCCATAACAACATCTGGTTGATAATACAAGCCAACCGTTACTTTTCCTGCCGCTGCTAAAGTTAATGGGTCAGTCGGATTGGAAGGGAATTTAATATTCACCTTTACTCCTTCTTCTTTAAAGTAGCCTTTTTCAATTGCCGCATAAATAAAGCTATGTACCGCATTTGGGTACCAATCAAGCATGACCGTTATTTCTTTTTCTTTCTTACCCTTATCTGATGCTGAATTACTAGAACATCCAGCAATCATTGCAACTAATAATGTAAACACAAAGATGCGTTTTAAAAATTTCATGAATGCTTCCTCCAACTAATAAATTTCTTTTCTAAAATCGAAATAAGGATGACAAAGGAAATAGCTAATAATGATAACAATACAATGGGTGCAAATACACCCGCTCCGTCTAATTGCGTCATCATCCTTTTACTGAAATATCCTAACCCGGCTTGTGCACCGAGCCATTCACCAATTGCTGCCCCAATCACACTAAGCGGAACTGCAATTTTTAAAGCTGAGAAAAAATAAGGAAGAGCAGATGGTAACTTTAATTTAAGAAAAACATCTTTTTTCGTTGCTCCATACGTAACTAAGAGCTCCTCCCATTCTATTTTTGTACTACGTAGTCCATCATACGTATTGACCGCAATTGGAAAAAACGTAATTAAAACCGTAACAACAACCTTACTCCAAATCGTATATCCAAACCATAAAACGAAGAGTGGAGCAAGCGCTGTAATCGGAATCGTTTGTGAGGCAACTAATAATGGATAAAATGCTCTCTCCATCCAATTACTCGCATTCATTAACATCGCTAGCCCTACCCCAAGTACGATAGAAATAGCCACCCCTATTAAAACGACATTTAATGTTGCCGGCAAATGAACCGTAAATAATATATCTTTTAGTTTCCATATCTTCATTACAATTGCAGACGGTGACGGTAAAATGTACATCTCATCTACAACTCTTGCGCCTATTTCCCACATGACAAGTAAAATACTAGAAAGTGTAAGGGCAGGTAATAGTTCCTTCAACCGGTTCATCATACGAGTACCTGCCTTTGTAACATACTAAGAAGCTCATCTTTAAGCGCTAACACTTCATGCTTATATAAATCTTTTCTTGTCCGATTACAATCAAGCGGTACAATCTTCTCGGTTAAAGTAGTTATCGGTTGATTTTCTACAACGAAAATTCGATTAGAAAGAAATAATGCTTCTTCCACATCATGAGTGATAAATAAAATTGTTTTTTCCCACTCTTTCCATTGTTCAAACAGCCATTCTTGCAAAGATGCCTTCGTTAAAGCATCCAACGCGCTAAACGGTTCATCTAACAGCAATATCTCCCCGCCTGTTAATAAAGTTCGAATAAAAGATACGCGTTGTCTCATACCGCCAGATAAATCTTTCGGATATTTTGTCTCATACCCTTGTAAGCCAAATTTATGTAACAGTTCCTTTGCCTTTATTTGTGCTTCTTTCTTCTGTACACCTTGGCACTCTAGCGGCAGGGCAGCATTCTCAATAATCGTTCTCCATGGCAGGAGCATATCTTTTTGGGGCATATATCCTACAGGATGGCTCTTTGTTTCTGTCAGCTCTATCTGTCCCGTACTTGCTTCTTCTAAACCTGTAATAAGGCGAAATAAAGTACTTTTCCCGCATCCACTCGGTCCGATAATACTTACAAACTCTTTATCTCGTATAGAAGCATTTAATTCATTGATGATTGGTTTCTCATCATAATGAAAAGAAACATTATGAAACTGTAGTATGTTCTTGCTCCTCAAATCCCCACATCTCCTTACGATAGGACATATCCCAGAATAAATATTCAAATCGACTGGAATATAGGAAAATCTCCTCTAATCGATCTAGCTCTTTGTCAGACTTTCCAACTGCCATTTCATTTAATAAATCTATTAACCAAATACAAAGGTTACCGTATTCTTCCGAACTATATCCTTGAATCCACTCACCAAAGAACTCATGATCTCTTGCTCCAGGAATATCGTTTAAACGCTTTCCAATTTCCCAGTAGCTCCACATACATGGAAGAAGTGCTGCTATTAATTCCGCAAGTGTGCCATTTTGAGATACAGACATCATGTAATTTGTATAGGCTAAATTTTTAGCAGATGGTTTGGCAGATTCTATCTCTTCTATAGAAATATCAAGTCTTTTTGCATATTGTTTATGGATCGTCATTTCTCCATTTAATATGCCATCAATTTGTTCAGCAAATTTCCCCATTACTTGTGGATTCGTTGCTTTTACAACACCAATCGCATATAGCTTTGCATAATCTAACAAATATAAATAATCTTGAATAATATAATACTGAAACTTATCTTTTTCTAACGTGCCATCTCCCATACCTACTACAAACGGATGATTATGACTCATCTCCCAAACTGGTTGTACAGTTTCTAATAATCTATCGCAAAATTTCATTTCTCTATCCCCTTTCAATTTATATATCTAAATAAAAAACCACTTCTAAATAAGAAGTGGTTACAGCAAATAAAATTATAATTTATTCGTTGCTCCACTTCCCTTCGCTAGTATTACCTAGATCAGGTCTATAAGGGTTAAGGATTATTCCTCTCTCAGCACAACAAGCACCCCTAGTGGTTTCAATATGAAATTTTCAAATAAAAAAGCCCCGTTTCTATACGCAAAGAAACGGGGACTCATTATTAGTGTCCGAATTGCTTCCCTACGCTAGCATAATCTAGATCAGGTAATGAAAAGGATCAAAGGCTTACGGCCTACTCTCAGCTGGCAACACCAGCTCTCCTAGCAAACTATGAAATTATCACTGTCAGTATAACACCGTAATAAGACATCATCAACTGTTTTAATTTTCTCAATTGTCAACAAAATAACAAAACTATATAATACTTATATTCTATCTTAGAAATTATTATCCCAATTAATTGGATAATAAGGAATCATTATCCTCAAAAAATTTATTTTTTTATTGATTTCATATTACATTTATGTGAATACACCCACTATATTATATCTTTATACTATAATAAAATTACAACTATACAACTAGAGGAGGTCTCTATTATATGAATATGAAAGCTACTGCTTTAACAGCAACTACTGTCGCAATTGCCTCTTTACTTCCTTCTATGGGAGAAACAACTGTACAAACAGCCAACGCTGAACAATTATCTAACGTGAAAACTGGATATGTCAAAGTCGATCAAGTAGCCTTACATACACAAGATAACGCAAATAGCTCATCAATTGATACAATTCGCTTTAATACGAAAGTAAACATACTTGAAACAACTAATAGCTGGTATAAAGTATCTGTTAATAATAAAGTAGGTTACGTACAAAAAGATGCTATTCTACTAAAAAACAAACTTCAATCTAATAATCAATACATTGTTAATGCCAATGCATTAAACGTTCGTTCTGAACCTAATTTAGAATCTTCAATTTTAGATGTATTACCAAATGGGAAATTCGTTACCATTCAAGAAGAACAAGGTGAGTGGTATAAAATTTTACATAATGGCAAAACAGGTTACGTACAAAAGGCGTTCGTGTCTAATGGTTCACAGCCTTTAGTAAAAGGCATCACAGTTCAAAATAATACGAAATACACAGTTGCAACACCTAAACTTAATGTACGTAGCAATGCTAGTACAAGTAGTGCACTACTTGGTTCATTACAAAATGGTACACAAATACAAGTAGTGGAAACTGTCGGAACTTGGTATAAAATTCGTTTTGGCACAGGATACGGATATGTAGCAAAGCATTATGTGGTGCAAAATCAAACGCAATCACAAACTCAAACAGCTCAACCTACTTCCATTCCAGCAGTTTTCAAATTCCCTACTCAAGGAAGAATTAGCTCAACCTTTGATATGCGCTGGGAACAAATGCATTATGGGATAGATATTGCAGCTCAGGGTAATGTCTCTATCCAAGCTGCGGCTGCAGGTAAAGTTGTGAAATCATATTATTCAGCTAGCTATGGCAATGTTGTGTTCATCGCTCATCAACTAAACGGGAAACTATATACAACAGTCTATGCTCATATGAAAGATCGCACTGTACAAGCTGGTGATCAAGTACAGGCTGGACAATTAGTAGGTCATATGGGAAACACAGGTCATTCATACGGGCAACATCTTCATTTTGAATTACACAATGGAGAATGGAATTTTGAAAAAACAAATGCAGTAAACCCACTGCCATATTTAGTTAGGTAAATTGTATGCCACGCAATATCAATATACCTCTCTTAATTGAATACTTAGCCTTTTTAGGTTTAATCTGTTGTTTAATCATTTACAATACAAATACTGTATTTTTATCTATTATCATTGCTTTTGTCGCTTTAGAAATTATGATGGAATCCTTTCAAGTTAAACTAAAACAAAAAATTGCACATATTTATAATGCCATCTTTCTATTAAGTGCCCTAATAACAAATATTATTAGTAATGGTTTTTATTTATCTACCGTATTTCCTGTGTTCTTTATGGCTGTTTTACTATTCATAGCTAGATACATTCATGTCCCTAATAACAAAAAACACGAACAAGAAGCTTAGAAAGAGGAGACACTGTGTACCAATCTTTCAAAGATAATCCGCTAAAATATATATTGAATTTATATAAAAAAATAAATACTTTTTTTGGTATACAAGAAAGCAATACGGCACAATTTTTCCTTTATGGAATGTTATTTCTCGTCTTAATCACATTCTCCTTGCTTTACTAACAAAAAAAGGATCTCACGTTTATGTGAGATCCTTTTTAATTTATATAGAAAATGCTCTTTACCCACAAGCATATTTTTCATAAATAAAGCTAAGATTATATTTTTTCTCCAAGCTCATCCTTTGTTCATCATCGCACCAATAGAACAGAATGTCATGAATCGTTGCATAACGCTTATTTTTAAGAAATAGTTTAAAGAATGATGGCAGACAATCATGTAATTGTATAAATATATAATTGCGTAATATTTCTTCTTTATATTCAATGCCCTTACAAATATACAGTAATTCTTCACAATAATATGCATGCTGTGGAACTTGAATCATTTCGAAAAATGGCACATATGATAATAACTTTCCGATAAAATGATCATATCGATCCATTATTCCTATCGTCATATGCTCCATCATATCTTTCATTACATATAAATAATCATCTACATGAGTAGTCTTTAATGGGTCTAATCGATCTGAAATTTGAGAAAGTACAGCTCTTTGACAAGCTAATACCGCTTGACTAGGTCCATAATATGATAGGAAGTCTGTACACTTACGATATTTCCGTAATAAGTCATGTGTATATAAATCATACACAAAAGTATTACAATACATCGCTAGACTCATCATATCACTATTTAATTGTTCCTTTGATAGGAATTTAGCTCTCTTACACATATAAAAGAATGTAAATTCCAATACTTCTTTATGGGATAATAGATGTTTACAATCCTTTATACATTTCTCATTAAATTTAACTCTATCCCAAATTTCTACATCCCCATCAGTCAATTCACCAATACGATATTTAATAATTAAATAGTTTAAAGCAACCGCTTGCGTCAAAAGATCCCACGTTTCATATTCCAATGAAGTGTGAACAAACTCAGCTAGTCCTTGATTTACCATAAAAGTATTTGCTTCTTCATACCAACCAATCTCTTGGCATAAGCGAAGAATACGTACTAAAGTTGGAATTTCATCTTTATGAAACTGCGGTAAATTCTTTGCTTTATTCATTCCATATACGATAAATGCCGCTAAATTTTCTTCTTTATAAAATTCTTTTTCTTTCCACACTAATATAGTTCGTTCTTTCCCTTCACCTTTTGGATGACAAGGTACAAGCAAAGAAAATAATTCAGCGAAATTATTTGGTTCTATATATGTATCTGTAACCAAATTCCAATTTGGATCGCGCTGTACAGCCCTCATATAATTCCCCTTCCCTTTTGTCTACATAGGAAATATTAATCCATTATTACATCATTAATAATAAATATTGTTATATTCGAAATCTATCATAATACTTATATCTATCAGTATATCATTTTTTCTCTTATTTAAAATTAGGAATGACAAATTTAAATAAACTGTCGAAATTACTAACCGTATACTTATTATATAATGTCTCAGATACATCATGCTAACATATTAGCTTAATCCATATATACTAGAATAATGCATCTGATTTTTATACGTAACTTATCCCACTAATTAAAGTCTCTCTTCATTCCGTATGCTCCGAGATTTCACTTAAAGCAAATCCCGCTTGATCATCTGCCGATTCTCTTGTAGCTAAATCACCTAATGCTAGCATTCCAACAAGTTGACCACTCTCAACTACTGGTAATCGTCTAATTTGATACTGTGCCATTAACTCTGTAGCTTTTTCAATAGAATCATCAGGAGAAACTGAAACAATATTTGTTGTCATTACATTTGTAATTTTATTAGATCCAGGATGTTTCTCAGCAATGCCTCTAACAACTAAATCTCGGTCTGTAACAAGCCCAACAACTTGCTCATTTTCAACAACCGGAATCAATCCAATCGATTCTTCTTTCATCTTTACAGCAGCCTCGTATACGTTGTCTAGCGGTGTACAATGTACAATATGAGTACTCATAAGGTCTCTCACTCGTGTCATTTTTGTCTCCTCCTTTTTATACATACCATAGTTTTTCCTAAATCCCTTTATTTATTTCAGGAAAATCAGTAGATAAAAGAGGATTAACGCACAATAAAAAAGAGTCAGCAATGTGCTGACTCTTTTTTTATGACCCGTACGGGATTCGAACCCGTGTTACCGCCGTGAAAGGGCGGTGTCTTAACCACTTGACCAACGGGCCATGGCTCCGCAGGTAGGACTCGAACCTACGACCGATCGGTTAACAGCCGATAGCTCTACCACTGAGCTACTGCGGAATAATATATGGTGGGCCTAAATGGACTCGAACCATCGACCTCACGCTTATCAGGCGTGCGCTCTAACCAGCTGAGCTATAGGCCCATATACTTTACAGGGGCAGTAGGAATCGAACCCACACTGGAGGTTTTGGAGACCTCAGTTCTACCTTTAAACTATGCCCCTAAAGGATGCCGACTAGAGGACTTGAACCCCCAACCTACTGATTACAAGTCAGTTGCTCTACCAATTGAGCTAAGTCGGCATAAAAAAATGGTGGCTCGGGACGGAATCGAACCGCCGACACGAGGATTTTCAGTCCTCTGCTCTACCGACTGAGCTACCGAGCCAACATAAATGGCGGTCCCGACCGGGGTCGAACCGGCGATCTCCTGCGTGACAGGCAGGCATGTTAACCACTACACCACGGGACCATTTGGTTGCGGGGACAGGATTTGAACCTGCGACCTTCGGGTTATGAGCCCGACGAGCTACCGTGCTGCTCCACCCCGCGACAATATAATATTTTTTTAAAAAAATGGAGGAGGTAGAGGGATTCGAACCCCCGCGCGACTCTCGCCGCCTGTCGGTTTTCAAGACCGATCCCTTCAGCCGAACTTGGGTATACCTCCATGAAGGAAAAAAGAAATATTTTATTATTTATGTCTAAACCATTAAAGAAAATGGAGGAGGTAGAGGGATTCGAACCCCCGCGCGATTCTCACCGCCTGTCGGTTTTCAAGACCGATCCCTTCAGCCGAACTTGGGTATACCTCCGAGACATATAATAAATAAAGTGGAGCCTAGCGGGATCGAACCGCTGACCTCCTGCGTGCAAGGCAGGCGCTCTCCCAGCTGAGCTAAGGCCCCATGTTTTTGGGAATATCGGGAAGACAGGATTTGAACCTGCGACCCCCTGGTCCCAAACCAGGTGCTCTACCAAGCTGAGCCACTTCCCGTTAATAAAAGCGCGCCCGAGAGGAGTCGAACCCCTAACCTCTTGATCCGTAGTCAAACGCTCTATCCAATTGAGCTACGGGCGCATATGGTGCCGAGGGCGGGGGTCGAACCCGCACGGTGGTCACCCACCGCAGGATTTTAAGTCCTGTGCGTCTGCCTGTTCCGCCACCCCGGCATGTCATATTGAAAATTGGAGCGGAAGACGGGATTCGAACCCGCGACCCCAACCTTGGCAAGGTTGTATTCTACCACTGAACTACTTCCGCAAGACATGTTTGAGTTATTTTATTAAAAGTGCGGGTGAAGGGAGTCGAACCCCCACGCCAAAGGCGCTAGATCCTAAGTCTAGTGCGTCTGCCAATTCCGCCACACCCGCATATTTTGTTAAAATGGTGAGCCATGAAGGACTCGAACCTTCGACCCTCTGATTAAAAGTCAGATGCTCTACCAACTGAGCTAATGGCTCTTAATGGCTGGGCTAGCTGGATTCGAACCAGCGCATGACGGAGTCAAAGTCCGTTGCCTTACCGCTTGGCTATAGCCCATTAATTAAGAATGGTGGAGGGGGGCAGATTCGAACTGCCGAACCCGAAGGAGCGGATTTACAGTCCGCCGCGTTTAGCCACTTCGCTACCCCTCCGACATATATGGTGGAGGATGACGGGATCGAACCGCCGACCCCCTGCTTGTAAGGCAGGTGCTCTCCCAGCTGAGCTAATCCTCCATTTTGCCTGGCAACGTCCTACTCTCACAGGGACAAGGTCCCAACTACCATCGGCGCTAGAGAGCTTAACTTCCGTGTTCGGTATGGGAACGGGTGTGACCTCTCTGCCATCATTACCAGACTGTATTCATTTAAGACAAGAATCATTTTAACTTATTCAACTTTTAAAGTCAACAAGTTTTTTATATTCTTTCAAAACTAGATAACATTGCTTCATATTATATGGTTA
>NZ_BTRL01000018.1:0-28033 GCF_054771475.1 Bacillus sp. MN7755 | reverse complement strand
TACTTGACAGGGGTCACTCCAGTTGGCAATCTCTTTTTATTTATTAACGGAAAGAAGATACGCTATTACCCTTTGCTTCGTAATAATCTAAAATACCTTGATAAATCGCTTCTGCTGCAGCTTGTCTCTGTTTTGGTGTAGCAATTTTATCTGCATCACTTTTATTATCTACAAATGCTAATTCTGTTAATACAGCTGGCATTGTATTTTCTCTAGTTACGTATAAGTCTTGATGTTTGACACCACGATCTTTTGTTCCAAGTGCTGCTACAAGACGGTCTTGAATTTTTTGTGCTAATAAAATACTGTCTTCTACATGCGGGTTCGTTACTTTTGCTCTTGCTGACTGATAATATAATGTTTCTGTACCTTGTCCATTTTTCTCTTCAGAACCATTAGCATGGATACTTACAAAAATATCTCCATTATGTTGCTGTCCAAATTCTACACGTTTCTTTAATGAATCAGGACCACTTGTTCCTGGACGTGTATTATCTGTACGAGTGAACATAACAGTAAATGGTGCCTTTTGCTCAAATATTTTCTTTAATCGTAATGATACATCTAATACTGTTTGGCTTTCTTTCTCATAATAACCAGGATTACCCGAGTCAACTCCACCGTGACCTGGATCAATAATAATTGCTTTACCTTCTAAGAAGTTCTCTTGTTTTACTGGATTTAATTGATTTTTATCAACCCACTGGAAACCAGCGCCTACGCGGATACGAATCCAGCCGCCACTCTCTTCCATAACCGTTACTGTTTGTGCATCATATGTACCTAGCACTTTAGAACTATGTGAAGCTGTTTCATAAGTAGTAAATCCTTCATTAATCGTTTCTGTTTTTTCTTTTAGAGGTGTCCACTTCTCACCTTTACTTGTTACAATTTTCAACCAGCCGTCCGCTCTTTGTTCTGTCACTTCAACCATTTGCGGCTTATGTTGAACGTCAGTAATGCCAGATGATAATGATGGTTGATGATATGTAATAAAGTTTCTGTTCATATACATTCTTTTTGATGTATTTGTTTTATTTTGATCAGCCATTGCAATGAACTGAGCTGCTTCTGCACGAGTTACAGTTCCTTCAGGCTTCCAGCCATTTTCCGTACCTTTAGAAATCTCTAAAGCTACTAAAATATTAGCTTGTTTCTTACCCCAATGAGGTTCCAAATCTTTAAACTGTGTTGGAAGTTCTCCAATAATTTTCTTATCTAATGAGTATGCTTGTACTAACATAGATGCCATAGATGCACGGTTAATTTGGCTTGATGGATTGAATTTACCAGTACCATCCCCATTAATTACACCTGCTTTTTCCACTGCAGCAATGTACGGAGCTGCCCAATGGCTTTGTGCATCTTTAAAAGATGGCTTTGCTTTTGGATCAACTGGTAAACCAAGAACGACTGCTAAAATTTTTGCAGCTGATCCTCTATCTACTGCTTCAGATGGAGAAAACGTTCCATCTGGCTTTCCATCAAGCGCTTTTTTTCCTACTAAATAATCAACTGATTCTTGCGCCCATGTAGGAACATCCGAAAACTTCTTCGCTGCTGCGAAACTACTTACTGGAGACGATAATAAACTTGCGGCTAAAATACCTGCCGCGACTGCACGATACTTCATAAAAAATAATACTCCTCTCGACAATCATCTTTTTAATAACGCGTAATCTTAATATATAAATTTCGACAAATCCGAACAAAAAAAATTAGTGCGCCTCTATCATTTTATAATACTCGAATTATGTAGTAAACCTACTTTCTTAATATTGTAAAATAAATTACAATTAATTTACTTTTTGTTAAATAAAGTCGATTTCTCTGCAAACAAAAAATAGGCTACTAGAAGTAGCCTATTTCTTTTCTTATTCTGCAATCATCTCTGATAATACATATGCATAAACAAGTGCTTCTGTATGTGCAATCGAACTTTCATGTGTACGCTCAAATGCATGAGAAGAATCAATACCCGCTCCAATTAATGCATGTTTCACATCAAATCCAGCGTGAATCGCAGCTGATGCATCCGATCCATAGTACGGATAAATATCTACTTTATATTCAATATTGTTCGTTTTCGCAAGCTCTACTAAATGTTTACGTAGTGCATAATGATACGGACCACTGGAGTCTTTTGCACAAATAGATACTGTATATTCGTCAGATGCTTGTCCATCACCTAACGCTCCCATATCAACTGCTAAATACTCAACCGTTTCTTCTGGAATGTTAGAGTTACCACCGTATCCGATCTCTTCATTATTAGAAATTAAGAAATGAGTTGTATATGGTAATGTTACATTTTCATCTTGTAATCTCTTAATTAATTTTAATAGAATCGCAACACTTACTTTGTCATCTAAATGACGTGATTTTATGTATCCACTCTCTGTAATTTGAACGCGCGGATCAAATGAAACGAAGTCTCCTACTTCAATTCCTAATTCACGTACTTCATCAGTTGAAAATACGCGCTCATCAATACGAACCTCAATATTTTTCTCATCGCGTTTCGCTTCACCTGCATCTTTATATACATGCACAGATGTTTGATGCATTAAAATCGTCCCTGTATACGTCTTGCCACTTGATGTTTCAATTTCGCAATATTCCCCTTCTACAGAGTTCCAGCGAAATCCGCCAATCATAGAAAGACTCAGACGACCGTCAGGCTTAATTTCTTTTACCATCGCACCTAACGTATCAACATGTGCTGTTAATAAACGGTGCTGTGCATCATTTTTCCCTTTTACCGTTAAAATAAGAGCGCCTTTATTGTTACGCTTCGTTTCTACATTCCACTCACTTACATAGTTTTCAATAAAACGAATGATTTTCTCTGTATTTCCAGACGGACTCGGAATAGAGACAAGCTCCTTAATAAGTTCCATCGTTTCTTTCGCATGATGTGCCATTGTCGTTTCCTCCTCATTTTCTCTATTATTTAGTATACAAAATTTGCTATAAAACCTCTACTCATATAGCTTAATTTTCTAAATTATAGTAAAATTCACTTTAGTATACAAAAGGAGTTATACAATATGAATATATCAAAAAAATATGTACACATTGCACTCATTTGGTTTTTAGCATCATTATTTTGTTTACAAGTTTCTTATGCAGTCCACACTACTACTTCTATTACAATTGGCTGGGTATTAACAGCTATCTTCTTCATTATTAGTTTATTTGCAACAAAAAAGCATAGCGTTAATGCGTAACGCTATGCTTTCCCTATAAAACTATTCTTCTGAAACATCTAATAAATAAATGCCTCTTTCAAACCCACCACGCTCTATTTCTTTTTGCTTACGAAGACGTTCTATGTCTTCAATTGTTGCACCTTCTGCACGCGCTAATGAAATGATCACTTCCAGTGCATCCGCAAGAGAATCAAGCGCATGTTCACGCTCTTTCATAGAAGCAAATTCACGAATTTCTTCTGTTCCAATTTTCGCTAAAGCTTGTATGTATGCTTGTCCTGTTAATTTTTGTGCTGTATATGTTTTTCCAGACATTAAAATCTTCTCTGGAACACGATCTCTTACTAACTTGTTATATGCTGACATCATTCATCCTCCTATGTTTAATAGCATCCGAGCTCTGCTGTATAGAAAAACCATTTATTCGTCACGCATGCACTAATCATATCAATTCCTGATCCTTTTGCTCTTACTTGCGGAAAGAAATAGTGCTCTGATCCTTCTTCTTCCTTACCATATAAAGTTTGGTACTCAGCTGGAATTGCTTCTTTTTTCACATCTTTTTCTTTCGTCACCCCGCCAGAAAACGCAACGCTTGGATGTCCTTCAAAAAACAAAGCAGTTCGCACCGCCATAGATGGTGTACTATGCAAAGCATAATATGCTATTACAATCATGCTGATAACACCGATAATTTTTTTCATATATTACTCCTTAAAAAAAAGTGCTAACACAATTATACTAAAATGTGTTAGCACTTTCTCCCCTTTAGCCTAAATTAACCGACAGTAAAACTACCACTACACTTTATTCCCCTTTAAATGCCGGCAAACGTTTTTCTAAAAATGCAGCAATGCCTTCTTTATGATCCGCTGTTTGTCTCATCGCATATTGACCGCGTTTTTCAAGCTGCAATGTTTGTTCTAAATTGGAGCGATTTACTTCACATAAAATTTGCTTCGTTTGAATCATCGCTTTAATTGGCTTTTGTGACCATTCACTAATTTTTTGCTTCACAGCCGTTTGGAAGTCCTCGCCGATTACTTCATCAATTAAACCGATATCAAGCGCTTCTGTTGCTGATAATTTCTTTCCTTCCCAAATAATTTGCTTCGTCATATTTTCACCAACGCGCTTTTGAAGGAAGAAATGACCGCCACCATCTGGAATTAAAGCGATTCCAATAAAGTTCATCGCAATAATCGATGATATATCTGCCATCACATAGTCAGCTGTTAGCGCAATACTTAATCCAAGACCAGCAGTTGGTCCATGAATAGCACTAATAACAAGCTTCGGCATCGTATATAAAGTCACGACAACTTCAGAAATAGTATTCATAATACCATCAAACTTGCTTTCATCATTACTTGAAAGCATCGATTTAATATCTCCACCCGCAGAAAAACCGCGGCCGTTCCCGCATAACACAACAATATGCGCCGAACTCTCCGCTACTTCTTTCAGTTTTTGTAATAGCTCTTTTAACGTTGGCTCATCTAATGCATTTAACACCTCTGGGCGATTGACCATTACCGTTGCAACGCGCCCTTCATACTTCACAACGACAGATTCTGTTTTACTTGTTACTTCCATTATATATACCCCTCTTTTCCACATAAAGATTATACTTATATAATTATAGAAAGGAGGTAAAAAACCCTTCTTTTTTCTTAATTTTCTGTCTAATAATCTCGTAATTTGTATATAACCTTGTATAAAACATACAATTTCGTTGAAAAATATAGAAATTAAAGTCGTTTTATCTCCTCTCTTCATCTATTTACCATTACAATGAAATGGTGTATTCTTAAGTCTGATATAAAAATTAAATATAGAAATTCATTCCCCTTCCTATTAATAGAGGGGTGCTGAAATAAAGGAATGAAGAAATGGAGGAACATATGGTTACTAAGTTAAAACAGACGGATAACTACTTCCCGCATTTCCTACTGCTATTCATCGTGTTTCAACCAATTTTAGATTTATTAACGTCTTTTTCAATCTATGTATTGCACATGAGCGCAACAGTCGGAATCGTAGTCCGTTTCGCCTTTATGCTTCTTGCATTAGGTTATCTACTTCTTCATCATAAACAACAAGGCGCGAAAAAATATATTCTTTATTTATGTCTCTTTGGCATCGTACTCGCAATCGGCCTTGTGAATAATTTAATGGTCAAATCTCCAGTTTCATTTGGAGAAGAAGTGAAATTTATTTTGAAAAGTGTATATCCAATTGTACTACTGTTTGGATATATTATCGCACTGAAAGAACTAAAGAATAACGAATTTGCGTTTCATAAAATCATTACGTATTTCTTATATGCAACGTTAATTTTAAGTATTTCAATCATCGTGGCTATGGCAACTGGTACAGATTTCCCAAGCTATCCGAACTCAAAGATCGGTTCAAGAGGATGGTTCTTTGCTGGTAATGATTTAAGTTCCATTTTCGCAATTATGTTCCCAATCGTTGTTTTATACTCGGTACATAAAACAACTTCTTTCTCAAAAGTGTATTACTGGATTCCAACTGTACTTGCGATGTATGCAAGCATTATGATCGGAACGAAAGTAGGCTATGGTGCCATCGTTATTACACTTGGCATCGCTCTTTTCTTCTTATTCATTGAATATATGATGCATCGTAAAAAAGAAGGAAAAGGATTCACATATCTTGTAAACACAGTTGTTGCTGCTGTCGTATTAGGTGGTTTATTCGTCCTTACACCGCAAACCCCTATCGCAAAAAACATGAGCATCCACTTACAAATATATGAATACAAAAAATCAGTACAAGACGAAAAGGATCGAAAAGAAGGAAAAGAAGTTAAAGAAGAAGAAGAACATAAGCAGGGTGAACTAACAGACTCTGAAATGAAAAGTTTAATTTACAGTGATCGTGACAAGTTTTTAAAAGTATACAAACAATACTATAAAGAAGCACCACTATCTCAAAAACTCTTTGGAATGGGCTACGCTGGTAACTATACAACGAAAATGAAGTTAGTCGAAATGGATTTCCACGACCTATTCTTCGCATTCGGAATTGTCGGCTTCCTTATGTATTTACTGCCGCTACTTTATTTCGGTATTAAAATATTCATTCGCTTGATCACAAACTTCAAGAAACTATTTAGCGTAAAACATATGCTACTAGCTAGCACACTCGTCTTATCGCTCGGTATTGGCTTTATGTCTGGACACGTATTAACAGCACCAGCCGTTAGTATTTTCTTTGTTGTGATTCTTGCTTACTTAATTGTTGATTTAGAAATAGAATAGAAAGAAGCAGCATTCAAATGGATGCTGCTTCTTTCTATTCCAATCCTTTACCGCCTCTAGCATTCAGCATAAAACAACACTTAATTGCCTACCTTTCTTACGTATGAAATTAGAAACTATTTATATGGAATAATCATTTTAATCGAATTATTAACATGCTAAAATATTAAAGGCACTATTATATAAAAGAATATATAATAGATATGTCGGTTTTTTTTTGCACGAAATGTATTTCGAAAAAGTGAGGAGAGTCCTTTGGTATTTAGTAGTTCGATTTTCTTATTTATCTTTTTACCTCTCGTATTATTTCTCTATTTTATAGTGCGTGCCGAGCTACGTAATTTCGTATTACTTGCATTTAGTTTAATTTTCTATGCATGGGGCGAACCCCGTTTCGTTCTCTTAATGCTCTTTTCTATCGTATTAAACTACTGCTTTGGCCTACTCGTGCATCATTATGATAAACGAAAAAATATGAAAGTCACATTTTTAATTATGGCTGTCGTTGGAAATATACTATTACTTTCTTATTTTAAGTATATTTCATTTTTCACAGACATTTTAAACAACGTATTGCACTTATCTATTCATGTGGAACCTATTCCACTACCAATTGGAATTTCATTTTATACATTCCAAGCGATGTCCTATGTCATCGATATATACCGTAAAGATGGGGATGTTCAAAAAAATCCACTTAACTTAGCGCTATATATATCGATTTTCCCTCAGCTTATTGCCGGACCAATTGTTCGTTACAATATTGTCGCTGAGCAAATTAAAACGCGCATCCATTCTTTTGAACGATTCACAGAAGGTATTCAAATTTTCGTTCTCGGACTAGCAAAAAAGATATTAATCGCCAACCAAGTTGGATTTGCCGCTGATAAAATCTTCGCCTTACCACCATCTGAAATAAGTGTTGGAACAGCATGGATTGGTATTATCGCCTATACCCTACAAATTTATTTCGATTTCTCAGGGTACTCTGATATGGCAATCGGACTTGGAAAAATGTTCGGATTTGATTTCCCGAAAAACTTCAACTATCCGTACATCTCTAAATCTATTTCAGAGTTTTGGAGAAGATGGCATATTACACTCGGCTCTTGGTTCCGCGATTACATATATATCCCGCTCGGCGGAAACCGCGTTTCAAAACTAGCGAATTATCGTAACCTCTTCATCGTATGGGGGTTAACTGGTTTATGGCACGGGGCGAGCTGGACATTTATCGCCTGGGGCTTATATTACGGCTTTATTATTTCAATTGAAAAAGCTGGATTCGAAAAAATATTAAACAAACTATGGAAGCCGCTGCAACATGCATACGTATTAGTAATCGTTATGATCGGTTGGGTCTTCTTCCGAGCTGACAACTTCGCTTACTCGTTCCAATATTTAAAAGCGATGTTCGGCATAGGTGGGCAATCTTTCATCGATGACAATACAATGTTATACGTACATGAATACATTATCGTATTTATCATCGCCTTTATCGCAGCGACACCAATTTTAAAACGAATTAAAAACATACTAGAACTTGCACCAAAAACGTATATGTTCACAATACAATTTGTACGTCCTATACTATTACTAACATTATTTATGATTTCGGTTATGTACTTGATTAACTCAACATATAATCCATTTATTTATTTCAGGTTTTAACTGATGTAGGAAGGAAAAGTTATTATGAAAAAATTGGGGAACCTCATCCTGTTTATCGGTTTTCTCACCATTATCTTTTCATTTGGCATATTATCGTTACTCAAAACAGACCGAGACATTTCACCAGTTGAAAATCGGCCGCTCGCTCAAAAACCAGCACTTACGAAAGAAGCTCTCCTAACTGGTAGCTTCTTTAAAGATTTTGAAACATATACAAATGATCAACTAATCGGACGAGATGAGCTTATTAAAAACTATACGATTGCTCAAATTAATATGGGCAAATCTCTCATTAACGACATTATTTTAACTGATGATAAATGGCTCCTTAAAAACCCGGCGTGGACAAAAAAATATAATGAAATTGACCAATCCATGCCTGCTATAAACGACTTATCTCAGTTTTCAAAAGAACAAAACGTTGAGTTTTACTTTGCTTTACCACCGTCAAAAACGAATGCATTATCATTTAAATTACCTTCTCATATTCACACATATGCAGAGGAAAATTTAAATTACTTTCTAAAGAAACTTCCAGCAGACGTAAAGCCAATAAAACTTATGGAACACTTTAAACAGAACTATACATACGAAGAAATACAGGACATGTATTTCAAAACAGATCATCATTGGAATATGGACGGTGCCTTCTTAGGCTACCAATATATAATGAACACAATCGGGCAACACTCTTCTATATATAAAGGAAAAGAAATAAAAAAAGAAGACTACACTCGTACATGTGCGCAAAATAAACATTTAGTTGGAAGCTTCAACAACCAACTATACCAACTCATCGATGTCAATGATGAAAAATTGTGTTACTACACACCGAAAGACGGTTTCAACTTCACAAGCATAAACGCAAAAGATGTGAAAGGTACTGTTCATCAAAATTTAGATGACATATACGGCGTAGAAAAACAAAAAGATACAACATCATACGCAGGTTATTACACGGATGACTATCCAGAAATCGTCATCGAAAATAACAATGCACCAAATGAAGTACGCGCCTTAGTCCTAAAAGACTCATTCGCAAATGCAATCGTGCCACACTTAGCACAAAGCTTTAAACATACATCTATCCTCGACCTGCGTCACTATCACGAAAAAGATGTATATCAATACATTAAAGACAACAATATTAACATGGTATTGTTTGTGTATAGTGATTCGAATTTGAGTGGGGATATGTTGAAATTTAAGAAATAAAAAGAAGCCTCTTGTATATTTACAAGAGGCTTCTTTCTATTAAAAAATCAGTGGGGATTCATCCCCACTGATTTTTCATTTTATCTATAATCGACTTATAGATTTGGGTTGTTAAGCACGTTCACGTGTACAGCTTGTGAACCGATTTCGCTTGTTAGAACATCTTTCTCGCCTAATACTTTGAATACTAATGTACCTTTGTCAGTGTACTTAGTAGTTAAAGTATCGTAAAGGTCTGCCTTGAAGTTTGGAAGTGCAGAATCACTTGTTTGAGATACTGTTACATAGCCAAGTTTTACATCGCCAGCGTTAAATACAGCATCGCCGTTTCTATCTAAGTAAAGTTTACCTTGCTCGTCACCAGATTTTACAACACGTACTTTATGTTGTGTTTCTTTCGTTAAGTTAATACCTTTTACGATATCATCAAGGTTACTCTTCTCAAGCTCTAATACAGTACCGATATTAATTTTCTTCTCAACAAAGTTTTCTGTTTGAACAGGTTTGAAGTTTACAGATTTAATAGCAATTGTCTCTTGAACGATTTCGATAGTTGCTTTACCAGCAGTTGCACCATTTTTCGTTAAGTGGATATCAACTTTACCTGGTTTTAAACCTTTAACAACAACTTTATTTCCATCAATTTTAGCTTCAGCTACAGCCGGGTTTTTAGACTCAACTGCGTAACCTTCTAAGTTTTCAGGATCAGAGTATACGCGCTCTGAAGTGTACTTAGATAATTGATATGCAACTGTGTTAGAAACATTTAGGTCAAGTTTTGTATCAGGTGATGCACCGTATTGACCTACTTTAGATACAAGTTCAAAGTTTTTGAATGCTACGTTACCTTCTGTTACGTTCACATATAATGAACCTAGAGTTTCACCGTTAGCATTTTGGAAGTGAACTGTTCCTTCGCCCACGTCATTACCCGTAACACCAACTGTTTTTGTACCGATTGAACCAGAGTCAGTTGTTACTACATCTAATCCACCTTCTGCAACTACACCTGTTTTCGGAAGAACTTCTTTAATTGCAGCTGTGTTAGCACCAAATGGATCGCCATATTGGTCAGTTGTTACGAATGTAACAGGTAATGTTTTGTTTTGCACAACTTGTAATTTATCTGGGTTAGCTTTTACTGATACTAATTTACGAGAATCAGTCGTTACTTTGAATTTAACTTCTTTTGTAACGTCGCCTACTTTAATAGTAAGTGTAGCTTCACCAGCAGCTTCAGCTGTAATGTAGTTGTTTACTACAGAGATAATACCGTGGTTTGAAGATTTGATGCTAATTGCGTCTGCATCAACTACTTTATCTTCTCCAGCAATTGTAGCAACTACGTTATGGATTTGTGCTTTTTCACCAACAACTAACGTTTGGCTGTTTAGTTTGAAGTCTTTTCCAGTCAATTTATTACCGTATACTACACCGTTTTTATCTGCATCTACCGCAAATACAGTATTTTTAATTGCAGAAGCTGGTGTATCAAGGTTTTTCACTGTAATAATACCAGTGTTAGAAACTGTTAAACCACCGCGTTTTGTAACTTGTACTTCTACTTTGTAGTCACCGTGCTCAATACCAACAGCTAGTTTACCTGTAGTAGAAGTAGCTTCTCCACCTTCAAAGATGTTTGCTGCTGAACCGTCTAAGTTATTTGCTACAAATTTGACGTCATGGTCTGCTAAGTTTAAGTACTCAACATCAGCGTTACCTTTTTCATCGTTTAATTTGAAAGCAACTGCTTGACCAGCACGATCATCATCAAATGTAAGTTTTTCTACTGCTAATTTTTTCACTTCGTATACGAATTTCGCTACGAATGATTGATTTTTCACTTTTACAGTAAGATTTTTATTTGGAGCTACTTTACCACCAAGTGTTACAACTGCAGAAGTACCATCAGCACTTGCTTCAATCGCAACAGCTTTGTCTCCTTCAAGAGTTACATCATCAGCAGAAAGTTTTTCTAAACCAGTACCCGTTAATGTTAATTTCGTTGGTTCAGAAACTTTCACATCAGTTACATATGCTTGTGCATTATCTTTTTTGCCATACTTTTTATCTGCTACTGCGATAAATTTAGCTGCTTCTGCACGAGATACAGATTTATTTGGCTCCCATTTGTTTCCTCCTGTTCCTTCAGAAAGTCCAAGGTGGATTAGAATGTTAGCTTTTTCTTCACCCCAATGATCTAATAAATCTTCAAATTTTGTAACTAACTCGCCGTTAACTTTATCTTTTAAATTATAAGCACCTACTATCATAGAAGCGAAAGAAGCACGGTCAATCTTTTTATCTGGAGAGAAGTTTTCTTTACCATCACCTCTAACAACACCAGCTTTTTCAACAGCTGCAATGTATTTAGAAGCCCAATGATTTTTAGCATCTTTGAAAGATGGTTGTGCACCCTCTTCAACTTTTAAACCTAATGTAATTGCCATAATTTTCGCAGCAGAAGCACGATCAATCTCTTCAGCTGGAGCGTATGTACCATCTGGCTTACCTTCGATTGCACCTTTATCTACTAAGTAATTGATAGAATCTAATCCCCAATGATTAGCTGGAACGTCTGGGAACGATTTACCTGCTGCTGCTACTGGAGAAACAACACCTGCTACCATTGCTGCTGTCATTGTACCTGCGATTACTTTTTTGTAAGAGTTAGTCTTTGCCATTTTATAAATTTCCTCCTTCAGGAATATGCTACTAGTTTCACATCATATTAAATTTGAAAACTAGCTAGTTAGAAAAGCCATAAAACAATAAAAACATAAACAAAAATACTATAATGAAAAGTAGTTCATATAACAAAATGATACAAACCGTTAGATGTAAATATAAGGTTTAAATACCATTTTCTGAAACAAGTTCATCATACTATACAAAACCATTCGTTATCAAGAACTTTCTCAAAAGAAAATTCGACACATTCTGATAATTCAGTCTTTTATTTGTATTATTAGGATATCAATAATACTTAAATATAGAAATGAATACACTGTTTTCCTATAAACCACTCTCACTGCGCTTCGTATATTTTTCATATCGAATACACAATTGGAATTATAGCACATATTTCCACTTCATCACTTAAATATTTTTTACAATAAATACAATTTTCAGACTTTATTTGACTAAAAATATTATAATTCGGCATTTTATTCTTCTTTTCGAATGATTTTTTAACAAAAAAAGGTTTTAATTTACAAATAATTTACATATCGATGAGGTATTCTTCTATTATTGAAAACGTTTTCGATTTGTTTCTCAATAAAACTAACTACTAATCTACAAAATATGATCTATTTTTCAGATCTCTTTTTATATAAAAAATCAGACAAAAAAAGAGCCCACATGTTGTGGACTCTTTTCATTGAAATAAATTTCAATTAGCGAGTTGCTGTTACTGGTTTGAAAGCAACAAGTGCGTTTTCTGCTTTGTCAGTAGTTTTGAACTCATATTTAGCATTATTTTCTAGTTCTTTAGCTTTTACTGTAACTGTACCAGTTGCTAAGTTAACATCTGTTGGAGCTGTTACTTTAAGAACTACGTCTTTAGCAGCTTCTGCTGTTGCGTCAGCTTTTGCTACAGTTAATTCTACACCGTTTAAATCAACTGTGAAGTCAGTTGTATCAACGTTTACAGCTTCAGAGAATGTTAAAGTAATTTCTTTAGCATCAACTTTTGTAATTTTAGCTGATTTAAATTCAGGAGCTTTTGTATCTTTAACTTCTAGTAATAGGTTCGCTGTACCCATTTTTACTCCATCTTTGTTTGCAACATTAGCTACTGTAAATTTAACTGTTTCTGATTTTTCGAAAGTAAATGTAGATGGTAATTCAATAATTGCTTTTGTACCGTCTAATACAATTAAAGTACCTTCTGGTAATTTAGCACCAGCTAACGTGTAATTATTTACATTAGCAGCTGATTCAGCAACCTGACCACCTTTTACTTCTTTATCAAAGTTTACTGTAACTTTATTTGTCGCTTTATCATAAGCTACAGCTTTTACTACTGGAGCTACTTTATCTGTTTCTTTTTCAGCTTCTTTTTCTACAACTTTTACTTCTTTAGTAAATGCTACAGACTCATTACCAGCTGCATCTTTTACAAGACCTTTTGTAGCAGCTACTTTGTAGTTACCTTTTGCTGGGAATGTTAATGTAATACCTTTTTTGTTATCTTTAGCTGGTGCAACAGTTACATCAGCAGTTACATCTTTACTTGTATCTAAGTTAATCACACGAAGTTTTCCGTTTTGTGCAGTTACTTCTTTGTCAAAAGTGAATGTCGCTGCTTTATTTTGATCAGCTTCAACTTTTACGAAGTTAGGAGCTACAACGTCTTTTGAAACTTTTACTGCTTTAGATACTTTAGAACCTACGTTGTTAGCTGCATCTTTGTAGCCAACAAATTCAACTGTAAGATCTGTAGCAGTTTCTTTTTCTTTAAGAGCGCCTGTTACTTCAATAACTGCCTTTGTTTTATCTTGAGCGTCAACAGCAATTGTAGATTTTAATTCTTCTTTACCTTTTTTAACTACAACTGTTCCTTGACCATTTGTAGCAAGTTCTTCTGAGAAAGTAACCTCTAATGTTGCTTTGCCTTCAGCAGTAATTTCTTTAACTTTTACATCTTTAACTTCTGGAGCTGTAGTGTCTTTTTCTACTTTATAAGTAGTTTTGCCTTCGTACATTTCCATAGTATTATCAGCTAAATCTGTAGCACCAGTTACGATGATTGAGAATTCTTTACCATTTTGAAGGTTTAAAGCTTGGTTAGAAGTGAAAGTATTATTTTCAACTTTACCTTCTACTTTTTGGCCGTTAACAATTACAGTTACAGTTTTTGCTGCATCTAATTTTTCACTAAATACAACTTTAACTTTTCCGTCTGGAGTAGATACTGTAGATACAGTTGGAGCTACTTCATCGTTAAAGAAGATTACTTCTAATGCTTTTGGAATTTCTTTACCTTCAGCAGTGTTTAATTTTTCAACAGTTACAACATAAGCATTGTTTTTCTCAAGTCTTTTACCATCTTCTAAAGTTAAGATTACAGATTTTTTGTCTTCACCGATTTTTGCATCAACTACTGTTACGTTATCAACTCCTTGAGAAAGAGTAAATTTCGCGTTCTTCACAGTTTCTTCTGTTACTGTAGCACCAAGTTTAACTTCGATCTCTTTAGCGTTGATTGCTTTAATAGACTCAACTTTAGCTTCTTCTTTTTGTCCGAATTGCATGTCAGTCTTAGCAATGAATTTAGCAGCTTCTGCACGAGTTACAGCTTTATCTGGCTCCCAACCATTACCAGTACCATTAGTGATATCTAAAGCAACTAAGATGTTAGCAGCTTTTTTACCCCAGTGCTTTTCTAAATCAGAGAATTTAGTTTCTAATTCTCCGCTTACTTTGCTTTCTAATTTGTATGCTTTTACGATCATTGTTGCCATAGAAGCACGATTAATTTGGTTGTTTGGGTTAAACTTACCAGTTTCGTCCCCTTGAATTACACCAGCTTTTTCAACAGCTGCGATATATTTAGCAGCCCATGAATCTTGAGCATCTTTGAAAGTTGGTTTTGCACCATCTTTAACTTCTAAACCTAATGTAATTGCCATGATTTTCGCAGCAGAAGCACGGTCAATTGCTTCAGTTGGAGCGAATGTTCCGTCTGGTTTACCTTCGATTGCTTTTTTTGCTACTAAATAATCAATGTACTCTGCACTCCAAGAACCAGGTTGAACGTCTGGGAATGATTTTCCTGCTGCTGCTACTGGAGAAACAACACCTGCTACCATTGCTGCTGTCATTGTACCAGCGATTACTTTTTTGTAAGAGTTAGTCTTTGCCATTTTATATATTTCCTCCTTAGGAATGTAATACTAGTTCCATAATGTTTTAAATAGATGTTCTATTTATTTTTGAAACTAGTAGATATAAATGTGGTTAAAGTATTCTTTATACAGAATAATAGAATATCCCGTATTACAGAATCATAAAGAAATCATACACCCTTTTCATCCAATTTAAAATCTCAAATTCGACAAAAAAGTGAATTTTCACAATTCTAAACGAGCGTTTTTTCGACTTTCATTTTAAAAAACTCAGATTACAAAATCAGAATATTTTAAACAAATAGTAAAACGCGTCAGAATTACATTTTCAACAATCTTCTTATAACCATTTACAACTATAACAGAAAAACAATTCCAATTTCAATATTTAACTATAAAGATATTACGACATTAATCGACACCATATTTTTATATGACTCGACATCTTTCTTACCGTTCGTTTTTTTGAAATTACCATACCTATTTTCTTATAATTTACTAAATAAAACGCTAAATCCTAACATTACTTATATATTAATGTTAGGATTTTTAAACATACATCTTCTCTCAAACTTCTTTTTTATGAGCCTATGTTTAAAACTGCTTATACATTTCGACATTTTTCTACAAATATATTTTTTCTTTCGACATTTTCTTTTTTCAAAAAATAAAAAAGAGGATGTCCTCTTAAATTAAGATTCCATTCCTCTTTTTTTAAACTCTTTTGAATTCAAGTCACTTATGATGTATCGAGACGCTGTTGAAATTTGCTCTCGCAATTCTTCTACTCTTTGTTCCAACGTTGCTTGCACATATTCTTTTTGTTCTAGTTGCTTCGCTGCCACATTATACAAAGTTTCAGCTGTCCAGTCACCATCTACGTTTCCGATGATTGGCTGATTGACTTGTTGTAAAAATGAATCAATCTTTGGATCATATGAAATACCAACCATAGGGATATTAGCAACCGCAGATAGTATGAGCGCATGAAGTCTCATACCTATTAGAAGCGAACATTGCGACAAAATTGCAATTTTCTCATGAATATCCAGCTTATACGGAAGCATATGAGCTTCTTCTCCCATTAAGTTAATAATATCGCGTGATGCATTTTGATCAAACGGTCCATGCATTGGTACGAATAAAATATGGTATCCATCACGCTTAAATTTTTTCAGCGTATCTGCTAGCTTCTTCATATAATCTTCTTTCGCGTCCCAATACCTCACACTAACTGCAATTACTTTCCCTTGAATCGAATGTTTTTGCAGCCACTCCGACTTCATTCCTTCTGGTTGACATGCCAATACTGGATCTGGAACTAGTTCGATATCTTTCTTAATACCAATTTCTTTTAAATACAAAAATGAATCTTCATCACGAACTGATATATATTCCGCTTTTGATACTTGCCATTTCACTAATAAACGATTTTGTCTTTTCGTAATTGGGCCGATTCCTTGCGCATAAATATAATACGGCTTCTTCAAAAAACGAGCAATCCGCATAATACCTGTATAGTATAAAATACTTTTAATACTCGTTTTATCTTGAAGGAGACTTCCCCCTCCGCTAATTAAGCCATTACTTCTCTTGATTTCCTTATAAATCGCTCTTATATCCCAGCGATTTACTGCCTCTACACCGTACATTTTTTTTGTATAGTCGGGGTCATTCGAAAGTACAACAAGCTCCAGAGTAGGATCCTCTTCATGTAGCGCTTTAATAATTGATTGCAAAATTGCCTCGTCCCCAACATTATAAAAACCATAATATCCTGATAAAACTAACCGCACTCTTAATCTCCTCCAACATTTCGCAATCAACTTTTTGTCATTCAACAAATTGCTATCAACTCTTTAATAAGAAAAGTTGGATAACTTTAAATTGATTTCTTTCACAAACATATAAATAGCCATACTCATTTATGAACAAATTTACTTACGTAAAAATGGAATTTGCTTTTTTGATATCCAATTCAACTTTAATGCGCATATGCCATATATGAACAAGGCCACACAAAATGCTAAACCACTATATATTATTGCAATAAATCTAGAATCTACCACATTTATGAAAGTAGATGTGAAATACAATCCTACACCTACTATACTAGATACTCCAATTACAGCAAAAAATCTCCTCACTCGAATCGAATAAGCCAATTCTTTTCGAATGTATATATAATTTACGATACAAATCATGATATATATGATAAGTGTACTATAAGCCGCACCAGTTATGCCAAATTGACTTACGAGTACTATATTTAATATGACTTTTACAAAACTCGCTCCAACAACTATCCACGCCGCTTGCTTAGAACGGTTAATTCCTTGCAAAATTCCTATTGATAATACCATAAGTGATGTGAAATACGAACTACCAATTAAAATAGCTAACATTCCGCTCCCTTTAGCATCTGTAAACAATCCAACATTTAACGGGATTGCAAGTGCCATGAGCCAGATTGTTATCGGTGTTGTTAAAACATGAGCAAGCTCATTTGTTCGTTCAATTGTTTGTTTTGCTAACGCTATATCTTTCTTTGTTAATGCAGCAGTTAACAATGGGATTAACGGAAATACCATCGCACTTGCAAACACGACAATTAATTGTGTAAACGCAAAGCCACGACTATATATACCAAATTGTTCTTGAATCATTGTAGTGGATCCATGTAGCATATGTGGAATCGTTACAGAATCAACTAAATTTAACACCGGCATCGATAATGCCCCAATTGCAATTGGAATCGAAACCCGAAGTATTTTTTTTGCATTATCTTTAAAATCTTGCAGTGAATATGTATTACTTTTATAACGATATATACTTTTTACATACTTCAATCTCAAATAGATAAGTGACGTAATTACCCCAAGGCAAGAACCAATCATTGCGCCACCTGTTACAATATCACTCTCTTTATTCCAATATACAAATAAGAATGCAATTGCTAACATAAAGAAAACACGAATGAACTGCTCAATTACTTGTGACACCCCGGTAGGAATCATATCTCCAAAACCTTGGAAATACCCTCGATATACCGCCATATATGGTGCGATTAATAAAGCAAACGAAGTAACAATTAATGGGAGTCTCGTATCTTGTCCACCAAGCATATTTGCAAACATACTTGATCCAATCATAATAACCGAAAATCCAAGCACCCCAAATATTACTCCAATAATAGATGCTGACGTAAATAGTTTAGCAATCCCATCTTTATCATTCTTCTCATGAAGTTCAGCGATTAACTGTGATATAGCTAGCGGTACTCCCGCTACTGATAAAGTTAAAGCTATCATATATACAGGAAAAACAAGGCGGAAGATCCCAAGCACTTCATCTCCTGCTATATTTTGTAATGGGATTTGAAAAAAACTTCCCAACACTTTCGATAAAAACGTTGTAATCGTTAAAATCGCAGCGCCTTTCACAAACTTATTATTCATTTTCTAGCTCTTTTCTTTCAATATATAATTTACATACATACTACATCATAAAACGAGATAGCTATATTCTTCTCTTTTTTGAAAAATTTCACTTTATCTCATTTAGCTATCATACCAAATTTCTTATATATTGAATACTCTCTTTCTTTCTAGGTTTTAAATATAGTATGTGCAATAACTTCTTATTTTTATCCAGTTTTTTCTTCAATTTACTACTTCTACTTATTCAGTATAAACATGTGCTATAATGTAGCTATTGTCAGTAAGAGGAGTGTTTACAACATGCTGAATTCGGTAAAAAAACTGTTAGGAGATTCTCAAAAGAGAAAACTAAAAAAATATGAACAACTTGTTCAAGACATTAATAATCTAGAAGAAAAACTATCTGATTTATCTGATGAAGAATTACGTAATAAAACGATCATATTTAAAAACATGCTACATAATGGAAAAACAGTGGATGATATAAAAGTAGAGGCGTTCGCTGTTGTACGTGAAGCAGCAAAGCGTGTACTTGGATTACGTCACTACGATGTGCAGTTAATTGGTGGCCTTGTACTATTGGAAGGTAATATTGCAGAGATGCCAACTGGCGAAGGGAAAACATTAGTTTCTTCTCTTCCAACATACGTACGTGCTCTTGAAGGAAAAGGCGTTCACGTTATTACTGTAAACGACTATTTAGCAAAACGAGATAAAGAATTGATTGGCCAAGTTCATGAATTTCTAGGTTTAAAGGTTGGATTGAATATTCCTCAAATCGATCCTGCCGAAAAGAAACTTGCTTACGAAGCTGATATTACATATGGTATTGGAACAGAATTTGGCTTTGACTATCTACGTGATAACATGGCTACTTCAAAAAATGAGCAGGTACAACGTCCCTATCATTTTGCTATTATCGATGAGATTGACAGCGTTTTAATTGATGAAGCGAAGACGCCTCTTATTATCGCTGGGAAGAAATCAAGCAGCTCTGATTTACACTATTTATGTGCCAAAGTTATTAAATCATTCCAGGATACCCTTCATTACATGTACGATGCAGAATCGAAATCTGCTAGTTTTACAGAAGACGGTATTACAAAAATAGAAGATTTATTCGATATCGAGAACCTATATGATTTAGAGCATCAAACTTTATATCATTATATGATTCAAGCATTACGAGCTCATGTCGCTTTCCAATGTGATGTTGACTATATTGTACATGATGAAAAAATTCTACTTGTAGATATTTTCACGGGCCGTGTTATGGATGGTCGCTCTTTAAGTGACGGTTTACACCAAGCTCTTGAGGCAAAAGAAGGTCTAGAAATCACCGAAGAAAACCAAACACAGGCGTCCATTACAATTCAAAACTTCTTCCGTATGTATCCAGCATTATCTGGTATGACAGGTACAGCAAAAACGGAAGAGAAAGAATTTAACCGTGTATATAACATGGAAGTTATGCCGATTCCGACAAACCGTCCAATCATTCGTGAAGACAAAAATGACGTCGTGTACGTAACAGCCGATGCTAAATATAAAGCTGTACGTGAAGATGTTCTAAAACACAATAAACAAGGACGCCCGATTTTAATTGGAACGATGTCTATTTTACAATCAGAAACCGTTGCTCGTTACTTAGATGAAGCAAATATTACATATCAATTATTAAATGCAAAAAGCGCAGAGCAAGAGGCCGATTTAATCGCAACTGCTGGACGAAAAGGACAAATTACAATTGCAACGAATATGGCCGGACGAGGTACTGATATTTTACTAGGTGAGGGTGTTCATGAAATTGGCGGATTACATGTAATTGGGACAGAGCGCCATGAATCAAGACGCGTTGACAATCAGCTAAAAGGTCGTGCTGGTCGCCAAGGAGATCCAGGTAGCTCTCAATTCTTCCTTTCTTTAGAAGATGAAATGCTAAAACGTTTCGCACATGAAGAAGTGGAGAAATTCAATAAATCACTAAAGGCAGATGAAACTGGACTTATTCTAACTTCAAAAGTGCATGACTTCGTGAACCGTACACAATTAATTTGTGAAGGTAGCCACTTCTCAATGCGTGAGTACAATTTAAAGTTAGATGATGTAATTAATGATCAACGTAACGTTATTTATAAATTACGTAATAACTTGTTACAAGAAGATACAAATATGATTGAAATTATTATTCCAATGATTGATCATGCTGTAGAAGCCATTTCTAAGCAATATCTTTTAGAAGGTATGCTTCCGGAAGAATGGGATTTTGCTAGTTTAACAGCAAATATAAACGAAATTTTACCGGTAGAAAATATGCCATCACTATCAGCGAATAATGTACACTCACCGGAAGATTTACAATCCGTTTTGAAAGAAACATTATCTCTTTATAAAGAGCGCGTAAATGAACTAACTAGCCATACTGATTTACAAGAGTCGCTTCGATATGTTGCCCTTCATTTCCTAGATCAGAACTGGGTAAATCACTTAGATGCAATGACCCACTTAAAAGAAGGTATCGGGCTAAGACAATATCAACAAGAAGACCCTACTCGTCTTTATCAAAAAGAAGGTTTAGATATCTTTTTATACACATATGGTAATTTCGAAAAAGAAATGTGCCGCTATGTTGCAAGACATTTAGGTGTTCCTGAAAACGTACAATAACGAGGTGAAAGATTATGTTATCATTCCTAAAAAAAGCTAAGAAAAGCGGAAAAGACACGACTGTCTCTAGTAATCAATTATTTGGACAAGAAGAAACAAATGCTGAAAGTAAAACTGTAAAACCAACACTTTACTTTCACCCTAGCTGGGGTGCAGTAGCACAAGAACAAAAATACATTTATCAATTTTTACATAAAGAACTACCACGTTTACAAGAATATCAAATTTCTTTATCTGGAATTGAGATTGAAAAGCGTGATAATAGTTATGACGTAGCTGTATTTATTCGCAGCACTGTTCCGAAACCAATTTCTTTCGAAGAGGTTACATTAATTCTTCTAAATAAAGAGAAGAAACTATGCGCACGCAAAACATTTAACCTTTCTGCATTAGGAGATATTCCTGCAAATGTAAATATGCCATTTATTTTTACATTTGAGCAAGAGACAATTACAGATGCTGCATTATCGCAAACAGATTGGGAATTAGCGTTTGAACTTGAAAGCAAGCATGCATTAGATTTAGATCCATCTTGGGAAGCTCAGTTACCTGAAGCAAGCAAAGAAGCTTTACGTAATTTCGTAGACAATTTAACACCTCCAAGCGAAGGTGAAATTAACTTCCTAGGCCTGCAAGCTGCAAGAAAAGAAAACGGTGATTTACATACAACGCTTCTTATTCGTAACGGTTGTAAAGACAACATTCAACTAGAGCAACTTCCTCTTCATATTGAGGATGCCACGGGGGCAGTTGTTGTTAAAGGCGCTTTCACATTACCTAACCTTGAAATTAAAGCGAACACTACGAAACCATGGTCATTTGTCTTCCCTGCTTCATCTATATTAAAAGAAGATATGGACCTATCTTCTTGGAAAGCACTTGTACCACAAGACTAATCATAAAGAGAGGCTGCTTCCAAAGCTACCTCTCTTCTTCTTTTACATACAAAAAAACCTGTTCAAAAAGATGGTCATCATATCTCTTCGGACAGGCTTTTTCTTTATGTAAAATTTATTTCGTTACTAATAAACGTTCAATATGATATTCAGCTTCTAATTTGCACATTTCATCTGCATGCTTCACTTTATTTCTCGTTAATTGCTCCACTTGCTCTTCGCTCGGTTTTTCATTAATAAACTCGTTAATTTTTTCATTTACTTTCATCGCCAATGCTTGATGGAAATCTGGATGTCCTTTCAACTCGTCATCTACTTTATTGATCCAAGTTGATTTTGTGTATAAATACTGTTTCCACTGTTCAACAAATTGTTGCATATCAAACTTTTCTTCGTTCCATTCAATTTCTTTCATATACTTCTCAAAAGAAACAACAATTGAGCGTGTAATCCCAATTTTCACTCCATGTGGTAACTGTTTGTACATCAATTATTCCCTCCAGCTTAAAGCTCTTCCTTCTAAAAAAAAAGGAATCTCAAAATTCATATACATTATTATAATATCACATACCTAATCTAGAATGTTACTATACTGCTAAGATTAATAAATGTCAATAATCGCAAAAAATCGTGATATGCAGATATTAAACACAACAAAAAAACACCCTCATACGAGGGCATTTCCTTACATAACATCCGCTTCTACAAACTGTAATTTATCTTTCTGCTCATTACTCGCCATCGTTACTAATGTTTTTTCAATATGAGTAGGCACTTGTTCTAGCGTCACACTCACTCCTGATTTATCCGACTGCTCAATAAAATTCAATAACGCCATAGCTCCTGATACATCCATATAGCGCGCATCTTTCATACGTAAAACAATCGGTGACTTCACATCTTGTAAAGTAGTAAAAATACGGTCTACTGATAGGAAGGAGAGCGGTCCTTGAATCGTATACGTCGCTTCCTTTTCTTTTACAATAGAAGCTTTACGTTCTTTACATTTCACCATGTATATAATGAAAGAAAGAATAATTCCGAACGCAACAGCGATCATTAAATCAAACTTCACTGTGACAACCATCGTTACGAGCATAACTATGACATCACCTTTTGGTGCTACATGCATTTTCTTCATGCTTTCCCAATCAAACATTCCAATACCCGTTAAAATTAAAATACCTGATAATACAGCAAGTGGAATGTATTGTACGACCGAGCCAAGTCCCATAATGAAAATAAATAATATAACACTATGCATACTTGCTGAAAGCGCCGTTTTACCGCCACTTCTTATATTAACGATAGATCGTACAGTCGCACCTGCCCCTGCTAATCCGCCAAACAATCCGCTCATCATATTACCGATACCTTGTCCGACCAGTTCTTTATTACTTTTATGACGTGTCCCCGTCACATTATCCATTACGACCGATGTTAACAACGAGTCAATCGATCCTAATAAAGCAATACTAAGCGCTGGTAGAATAAGTTCTGCTATGCCTGCTCCACTTAAAGATGGAATATGAAGCGTCGGCATCGCTTCTGGAATCGTTCCAATCTTTTCAATCACCTTATTTAATGACAGGTTTCCGATAATCGGTAACTTCACTGTAAGTCCTTCTAACGCAGAAGAAAATAAAGGAAGCATAGCTGTCACACCAACTAATGCAACTAAACTAGATGGAATTGCCTTAATCCATTTTCCAGAAACAATCATTACAATAATCGTTAATACGACAAGTAGAAAACTATTTTGCACATGCTTCATTTCACCTAAAATAATAATTAATGCGATTCCGTTCATAAATCCTGAAACGACAGGATATGGAATGTACCTCACGTAAGAGCCAAGCTTGCATACACCGAATAAAATTTGAAACAGTCCCGCCATCATAAAGGCTATAAAACTCGCCTCTAATCCGTGCGTCGCAATAACCCCTGTTGCGATAACAGTAATCGGTCCAGTTGGCCCCGTAACCTGCCCAGGTGTACCACCAAATAACGCCGCAAATAAACCTGCAAAAATCGCACCATACAATCCGACTAGTGCTCCCTCAGACGTTCCTGTTGCAGCAATACCAAATGCAATGGCAAGCGGCAACGCAACGATCGCAACCGTAAAACCTGCTAAACATTCCTTTGCTATTTTTTGAAACATATAATAACCACCTTCACATTAAGTCCACGTTCCATTGTACACCTAAAAAGATACATTCGTTAGTCCACTTTTTACAGTATCGTGACGTAAACGCATTCAATTGTAAGCTCCCATCACATCTTTGGAAACCATTATAACTATGCTATAATAGATAAATTAAATCTTTTATTATATATTTGGAGGCACTATGCTAACTTTTGAAGAAAAATTATCGATTATTGAATCTTTCCCTGAATTAGAAAGAAAAAACGTATCATTAAAACGCGTGAACTTTCACTTTGAAGAAAGTCGTTTAGATAAAAAGAATGTTGTTTATCACTTACATCCAAATGGAAACGGCTTTGTATATGCAAGTGGTATTAAAGGTTACAAAACGGATGATAAAGGTATGATTAACATCCGCGAATTTTCAGCAGATGAATTACGCTCAGTAATCGAGCAATCAATTGAATTACTTTCACAAGAAGAAGTAGTAGTAGTTCCTGCAGAACCTGCGAAAGAAGAAGAATGGCATAACGAAGACGGTCATATCCTTACTCTTATCTCAGAGGATGATATGTGGAACGTGTACGCTGGTGTAAACTTAGACGGTACATTCAACTCTTATCCAGAAGCTGCGGAATACCTTGATGAAGAAGGTTTTTCACGTAAATAATGCCTATTATGATAATCCCGTAAATTACGGGATTATCATCTATCAAAATTTCAAGGTTTCACTATCCCCTATAAAAATTTGAATTTGACAACTATATGTCTCCGTATTGAAAACATCACTAACTAACTCCACTTCAATAAAACTCTCCACTTCGATATTATTTTCTTTTATATATTTAATCATAATATTTCTACGTTCTTCTTCATTCTCTTTACTATACGCTAACGTTATATATTTCCCGCCCGGTAACACTTTTATATTTGGCATCTCTTCCATATGTACATCATCCCGTACTTTATTAAAAACATACTTCGGTTCTACATCCCAGTTTTCATTTACATTGTAGAGAATTCCCATCTCCATTTCCATTTTCTCTTCATAATCTTGTACGATTTTCTCTAAATCGGAATAATATAGTAACTCCTGTAAACTCCCTACTTCTTTACAAGGCGCAACAACGACATAACGCTTTTCAAAAAACTCAATAGAGATTTCATCATTCCTTAATATTTTCTGCGAACTTCTTACTTTCGCATGTAAGTCATCAATCGTTTCCATTACCTCTTTCATTTTCTTTATATGCTCTTCCGCTTCTTCTCTCTTCACTTGTAAAAATCGCAGCAATTTATCCGTATTACATTCCTTAAAAATCTCTTGAAGTTCTACTATGCTGGTGTTCAGCTCTCTACAGCTTTTTATAATATCAATGTGAATAAATTGATCTATAGAATAATATCTATACCCCGTTGATTCATCAATATGTTTTGGAATAAGAATCCCCATCTTATGATAGTATCTTAGCGCTTTTATCGTAATATCCTTTATTTTTGCAACTTCTCCAATAGAAAATAACTTTTTCATTTTCATCTCTTCCCTTATATTTTTTCACATGTAACCATTGACTCTCTCCTTAGAGGAGACCTTACTATTTATAATAAGTCATTTACATTGATAAAGGGAGTATACAATTATGAACACAGTAAAATATAGAAGTCTTATTAAGGAAGACTATGAGCCTATAAAACATTTAATTGGTGAAGCATTTGGATTTAATGAATTCATTACCGATAAAAAATTTTTAAATTCAATATTAAACATATATCTACACAAATGCATTTTAGGCAGTTCCTTTAGCAAAGTAGCTGAAAAAGACAATAAAGTGATTGGAGTCATTTTAGGCGATTCTCAAAAAGACAAAAACCGTTTAAAGAGCTTCCATAATAGTTTGAGTTTTGCCTATAACACGCTCAAACTATTCCTGACGAATAAAGAAAATAAGGAATTCTTAAAAGCATTTATAAAGGTACAAAAAACATATAAAGAACTAATTGAAGGAAAAGAGGAACAATTTCAGGGCTGTATACAATTATTTATCGTATCTGAAGAGTCGAGAGGGCTTGGAGTTGGAAAAACTTTAATGAATGATTTATTCGAATATATGACAAATCAAAAAACAAAATCTTTATATTTATATACGGACAATAAGTGTAACTATGCATTTTATGACAGACAAAACTTCCAACGCATACAAGAAAAAGCAGTTAATTTTGGACCAAAAGAAGAAGATTTCAACGTGTTTTTGTACCGCTATAACTTTAACTCATAGTAAAATGTACACTTCGCTGCTCTTTGCTACTTAGCAAAGAGCTATATTAAGTATGATCAAATAAAGCGATTGATTATCAAAACCCTTCCGCTATTATTGGTTCAAGTCGATTCAAATAGAAAGAATTCACTTTAAAGGAGGGCACAATATGGAATGGATTCATGAATTATTTCAGCAATATGGGTATTATGTAGTACTTGTCGGTTTACTTTTAGAATATATTGCGCTTCCGTTTCCAGGAGAGCCAACATTAGCCTATGCAGGATTTTTGTCACACCAAGGTGATTTGAGTCTACCCATTTTAATTATGTTATCTTTTATTGGGACAAGTGCAGGTATGACATTCCAATACTTTTTAGGAAATAAACTAGGCATGCCCTTCATTCAGAAGTACGGGAAATATGTATTTTTAACACCAAAAAAAATTAATTTAACAAAAATGTGGTTCGATAAATACGGCTACTTTCTAATCTTTATCGCCTTTTTCATCCCAGGTGTCCGTCATTTCACAGGGTACTTTTCTGGAATTATCAACTTACCATTTCGCCGCTTTGCGATAACTATTTATTCAGGCGCTCTATTTTGGGTATCCTTCTTCTTGATCGGTGGTTATTGGTTAGGTGAAAATTTAGAAGAGATCTTCCAAATACTAAGGCAACACATATGGGAAATTCTCTTCGGTATACTTATCATTACACTAATCACCCGATTTCGTAAAAACATAAAGCATGTAATTTTAAAACGTATCAATTAAAACAATGCTTAATAAGTAAAATTCAGCTTAACTAAGTACGAAAATAAAAAAAAGCGGAGACCTATCGTCTCCGCTTTTTTACATACTTTTTATTTCTGGACTAACTCTCATGTTCATTAGTTTTTCTGGCGTCTAAACAACATCGCTCCGAAAAGTAATAAGAACATACCTGCAATAATAGAAGTAGCTTCTGTTGATACTCCACCTGTTTGAGGAAGAAGTTTTGATGTCTTATTATTTTCTTCACTCGATGATACCTCAGATTTATTTTGTGCTTCTACTTTACTGTGTACATCTTGCTTGTTTTGTACTTCTACTTTTTCTTGTACATTTTGTTTATTTAATACTTCCGGCTTTTCTGTTACCTCTGGTTTCTCTAACATATTCGGTTCTTCTTTCACCTTTGGTTCTTCCGGTTTTTCTTCTTTTATTTCTTCTATCGTTTCTTCTTCAACTTGCTCTTCTTCTGGTGTTACATGAATTTCCGGTTTCTCCGTAACTTCTGGCTTCTCTAGCTCTTTCGGCTCTTCTGTTACTTTCGGTTCTTCCGGTTTTTCTTCTTTTATTTCTTCTATCGTTTCTTCTTCAACTTGCTCTTCTTCTGGTGTTACATG
>NZ_BTRL01000017.1:425622-425871 GCF_054771475.1 Bacillus sp. MN7755 | reverse complement strand
AAGTCCTCTAGTCGGCACCAGAAATCATGGCGGTTGTGGCGAAGTGGTTAACGCACCGGATTGTGGCTCCGGCATTCGTGGGTTCGATTCCCATCAGTCGCCCCATTTTTCTTAAATAAATTAATATGCGGGTGTGGCGGAATTGGCAGACGCACCAGACTTAGGATCTGGCGCCTTTGGCGTGGGGGTTCGACTCCCTTCACCCGCACTTTTAATTAAATAACTCATACATGTCTTGCGGAAGTAGTT